>NZ_JBQLZR010000100.1:0-10190 GCF_052168375.1 Glycocaulis sp. | reverse complement strand
CTCTCTTTTTCGATTGGGGAGCGATATGCGTCGGAGATGACAAAAAGCAAAATGAAATAGACGTGATAAGCAGTGAGCTGCTGTCAGAAACGCCGCCAGAGCCGGGCGAAGACGGCCTGTTCCCGCGCCGTATTTTTACAGTGAAGCGAAGCCAGCGCCCCGAAAGACAGCGAATAGCCGGACGGGGCATCATAGACGGCGCTGATCTGCGCGCGGTGTCCGGAATAGGCCGAAGCACCCGGCCGCTCGTCTGCCCGGACCGAAAACGTTTCTGCCATCCACCGCCAACGCGGTGACACAGGCCAGCCGACTGCCGTATCGAAGCGCCATTCCGCGCCGCCCCTGTCATTGAGGTCCCGCCGGGCAAGTTGCACGCTGGCAAAACCGTCGCGGCCAAGCGCACGGCCCGCCAGCAGACGCAGTTCCACATCGCCGCCGCCGGTGCCAAAACGCTGGTTGTTGCGGTTCTCGCCGCCGGACTGGAAGGTGCGCGAGAGCTGGACCGAGCTCGCCCAAGGGCCACTCTGATAAAGCTTCACCCGCAAGCCCGCTTCACTGCCGCCGAATGCCACAAGCGCATTGCCGAACGCCTCGTCGGCCACTGCGTCCGGGGCGCTGCGGGTCTCGGTCAGCGATTGCAGGGCAAAGCGCCCGACCAGCGTCACACGCTGCGTCAGGCCGAACTCCGAATAGAAGCTCACTTCCGATTTTCGCAAGCTCGTCCCGCCCGGCGCTGACAGCCAGTGCGTGGAGTAGCCAGTGATCAGCACACCTTCACCTTGCGGCTGCACCCAGGGTCCGGCCACGGCTGCGGCTGCCGTCACCACCAGAAGCGACAGCGCACTGGCAAGCATTGCCGGTGCGTGCCGCATCGGTGCGCGCGCCGCTAGACGGCATATCCCGGCGATTGCCGGTCCACTCGGCCGCGCAAGGCAGCCCAGGCGATTTCCTTGAAGAACTCGTTGGTGAAGGCCTGCTCACCTTGCGCATAGACACGGTCCTGCATGTCCGCGCCCCACTCCACCAGCTCTGCGCCCTGCGCGAGAGTCTGCATCTTGCAGGCCCGCTCCAGCATGTACATGCGCACATAGCAGGAGAAAGGATGGTCGCCGCAGGTCAGCGTGCCATGATTGTTCAGGATCATCAGGTTCTTCTGACCGAGGTCGGCGACGAGGCGTTCCTTTTCCTCATGCTCCAGCGCGATGCCCTCATAACCGTGATAGGCGACGTCCTTCATCACCGTCATCGCACTTTGCGAAATCGGCAGGAGGCCCCGCTTCTGGGCCGACACCGCGACGCCCTGATCGGTGTGCAGGTGCATGATCACCTTCACATCGTGGCGAGCCTGATGGATGGCAGAGTGAATGGTGAACCCGGCCGGGTTGATACCGTACTGGCTGGGCGGCAGGACATTGCCGTCCTGATCGACCTTCACAAGGTTTGACGCCGTCACATCCTCGAACAGAAGGCCGAACGGGTTGAGCAGGAAATGTTCCTCCGGCCCCGGCACCCGCATGGAGATATGGGTGAAGAAGAGGTCGTCCCAGCCATGCATGAAGATGAGCCGGTAAAGCGCGGCGAGATCACAGCGCGCCTTCCATTCCTCTGCCGTCACCTGATCCTTCACCGAAATTGTCGCGCGGTCGTCCATGGCTCGCCTCCACGTGCGGGGCCCGTCCTGCGGGCTTCGCTGATTGTTCAGTCAAGAATGACGCGCCAACGGGGTGTTGGTCAAATCAACTCGGCGCTTACACATCGCGCGCCAGACGCAGGCCCGTCATCTGCCATTGCGCCTGCGGGGGGAAGAAATTGCGATAGCTGGCACGGACATGACCGGGCGGGGTCAGGGCCGAGCCGCCCTTCAGCACGAACTGCCCGCACATGAACTTGCCATTGTATTCGCCGATTGCGCCCTTGTCCGCGCGATATCCCGGATAGGCGCCGTAGGCAGAGCGGGTCCACTGCCACATACCGCCGAACAGGCTTAGCTGATCGCTGGCATGGGGGTGCAGCCAGCCGTCAGGAGACATTGCACGGGCGGTGCTCGTGCCGGGCTGGCGCGCTGCCAGCTCCCACTCGCGCTCTTCGGGCAGGCGGTAGCCGGACCAGTGGGCGTAGGCACTCGCCTCGAAATAATCGAGATGGCTGACAGGCGCATCGGGATCGAGCGCGCGTTCACCATGCAGGGTAAACTCGCGCCATTCGCCCGGACCGCCCCGCCAGTAGAAGGGCGCACGGCGACATTCTTCCTGTATCAGCGCCCAGCCGTCAGATAGCCACAGCGAAGCGTTCTCATAGCCGCCATCGGCGATGAACTCTGCAAACTCGCCATTCGTGACGCAGGCCGTGGACAGCGCGAAAGGCTCCAGCCACGCCTTGTGATGCGGGCCTTCATTGTCGAAGGCAAAGCCCTCGCCCGCATGGCCGAATTCATGGAGGCCGCCCTCGAACTCCAGCCAGCCCGCCCGGACCATATCTGCCTTGGCCGGTGGCTCGGCAGCACGATAGCACTCGCCAAACGGATTGACGCTGAGCACGTGCTTGATGTCGGTCAGCAACAACTCCTGATGCTGCTCCTCATGGGCGATGCCGATCTCGATAAGGGCAAAGATTTTCGCCAGCAGCGCTTCGTCAGCCTCGCCGATCATGTCGGCCATCGCGGCATCGACGTGGGCGCGGTAGGCGCGAACATGCGCCACACCCGGGCGGGTGATCTGGCCGCGCGCCGCGCGCGGCTGACGTTCGCCGAGCGCCTCGTAATAGGAATTGAACAGATAGCCGAAACGCGGATCGAAAACCGTGTAGCCCTTCAGGTTCGGCTCCAGCAGGAAGGTTTCCCAGAACCAGCTCGTATGCGCCAGATGCCATTTTGCTGGCGAGACATCGGCCGTCGTCTGGGCGCCCATATCCTCGTCCGACAAGGGCGCGGCCAGCGCATCGGTGCGGCGGCGCAGGCTGCGGAACGCATCCAGCAGGCGGGCGCGCAGATCCGCGCTGATGTCGTCAGGTCCGGCAAAGGCGGTTTCAATGGCCATGGGATGTCCGCTCGTTCATCTGCGTTCCTCGGAGAGCTTGGCACAGGCCTGCGGGTAACGGGAAGGTCCCTGCGGCGGTTCCTGCCACGACATCGCCCCTTGCACGGGGCCTCGCACAACGTTTGAATGCCACAGCTTTTCCCGTCACCGACGTCTCATGGAAGATTGCATGCGCCTGGCTTTCCACGCTGCTGAACGGCCCGACGCCCTTGCCGCACGCAAGGCGCTGGAGGAACGCTATGGCAATTGCCCGCTGCTGGAAGCCGACTATGTGGTCGCACTGGGCGGTGATGGCTGCATGCTCGACGCGCTGCACGCGGTGATGGGCCACAATATCCCGGTCTACGGGATGAATTTCGGCTCGGTCGGCTTCCTGATGAACGATCCGGCTCATGACGACCTGCCGGCCCGGCTGGACGCGGCGGAGCGGGCAATCATCCATCCCTTGAGAGCCAAGGGCACCGATATCAGCGGCGCCGCATTCGAGTCACTGGCGATCAACGAGGTGTCCCTGCTGCGCCAGACCCGGCAGACGGCCAAGATCCGCATCTTCATTGACGGGATCGAGCGCATGGAAGAACTCGCCGCCGATGGCGTGCTGGTCTCCACCCCGGCAGGGTCAACGGCCTATAACTTCTCCGCGCACGGCCCGATCCTGCCGATCGATGCCAGCCTGCTTGCCCTGACCCCAATCAGCGCCTTCCGGCCGAGGCGCTGGCGCGGCGCGCTTCTCAGCCATGCCAGCACCGTCACCTTCGAGGTCATCGAACCGGGCCACCGGCCCGTCGCGGCGGTGGCAGACAACCGCGAATTCCGGGACGTGGCATCTGTCACGGTCGCGGAAGCCGCCGATGTCACGCTGACCATGATGTTCGATGCGGGCCGCGCGCTCGATGAACGCATCATCCTGGAGCAGTTCTCCTCCTGAGCGTGCGCTTAGCCTGATATTAAACAAGTCGGGTCTATGGTCGGCGCGTACAGGGGGAAACGACAGGTGAGGTAGCGCTGTGGCTGGAGAACTTCCTGCCGACATGGCCTTCAGAAAATTGCGCGTGCTGCTGGTCGATGACAATGCAGCCATGCGCGGTCTTGTGCGTGCCGTGCTGGGCGCCTTTGGCTGTGACAATGTTTTCGAAGCGGCTGACGCCAAACGGGCTCTCGGAATCCTTTCCGTCGAGCAGATCGACGTGATCATCACCGACTGGAAAATGGCGCCGGTAGACGGGCTTGCCCTCGTGCGCCATCTGCGCAATCCGGAAAAGAGCGCCAATCCCTTCATTCCGATCATCATGCTGACCGCCTACGCCGAACCCTCACGGGTGCGCGACGCGCGTGATGCCGGAGTTACCGAGTTCCTGGTCAAGCCGTTCTCGGCTGAACAGCTTTACAAGCGCCTTCAGGTCATCGTGAACCGTCCGCGCCCGTTCGTGCGCACGAAGGTGTTTTTCGGGCCGGACCGCCGGCGCCTGAACAATGAATATGACGGCCCGGAACGCCGCGAAGAAGCAGCACTTTAGGGGTTACAGGGGAAGAGACAGGATCATGACGCAACGCGAACGTCCCATCGAGATCATCAATCCGCCCAACATGCTCAAGGTCAAGGTAGGCGGGCGTATCGCGCCAGCTGACCCGGCCGCCATCGCCCGCGCCGAAGCAGCGCTGGAAGAGATGAAAGGCGAGTTCGCAGACTGGCTGGCCGAGGAAGTCGACAAGCTGGAAGCCGCGCTTGCCAAGGTCCATCAGGAAGGCCTGACCGGTAATGCAGGTGATGAGCTCTTCACAGTCGCGCACGATTTGCGTGGCCTGGGCGCGACCTATGACTTCCCGCTTGTGACGCGCATGGCGGCGTCCCTCTCGCGCCTGGTCGAGACCAGCGAGAAGCGCGAGCTGGTGCCGGTGCAACTGGTCGAGGCCCATGTGGGTGCGATCCGCGCCGCCCTGCGCCAGAACATCCGCACTGACGAGCATGCGGTCGGCCGCACGCTGGCTGAAGAGCTGGAAACCCGTGTTGTAGCCCTGGTCGGCGCGGCAGGCTAAACGCCTCGCCTGCGCCTTCGGGCCTTCGCGCCGTCTAGACGGCTGTGCGCATGGCGCCAGCCGGGTCGGCCTGAACACTCGCCTGCATGTCGGCTTCCAGCCGTGACAGGCAGTATTCCAGATCCGCCTCCGGTGCGCCCTGGAACTGGGTGAAGATGCGCTGGGTCAGGGCAGCGCGGAACTTCACGATGTCTTCCGGCCCCTGCCCGCCCATTTCCAGCGAGTGATAGGCGCTGACCGACGCCCGCACCGCCGGCAGGATACGCCGCGGCAGGCCGGAGCGCTCAAAGACCGCCTCAAGGCCCAGCGGGCCAGCATCGTGAATGAGCAGCCATGCCTTGGCATGGGGAATGCCGGCAAGTTCGGCCAGGCAATGCTCGAAGAAGCTCATATGGCCGCGGAAAAGCGCGCGCAGGATGAGCGAGGGCGTCAGCCGCCCGTTCATCTGCAATTGCTGCACGAAGCGGCGCGGATCGGGGCTGAGCCCCGCCTGCTCGACCAGATCCACCGTCGCTCGCTCGCGCGAATGCTCTGCCAGCTCCACAGCCAGTTGCGGCGGCAGAGCGTGGCGTGAAACCAGACGCTCGACCGCAGTCTCCGAGATCACGTTGATCAGCTTTTCAGTGACCTCCAGCGGCAGGCTCGCCCGGTCGACGAAGGTTTCCAGCATGGCCGGCTGGTTCTTGTAGCGGTCGAAGGTGAGCGCATAGGAACCCGAGTCGAAATGCGCGCCGTCATTGGCGATGACCCGTTTGACCGCCGGATCAGCCCCGCGCACGACCAGCTCACGAACGACAGGCCCTGCGACTTCCGCGCGGCCCGCAATGGCTAGCTGGCGTATCACCGTGCCAGAGCGGACAATCTCGATCAGGTCTTCATCGTTCAGCGAGGGGGAACCGGCGATCACCGGCACCGCGATGGAATCGATATCGGCTGCCAGCTTGCGCGCCACATCGCGCGGCAAATTGGGTGAACGGGCCAGCGTGACGGAAAGCGCGCGCCGGACAATTTCGGCGGCGTCACCGGCCAGCACTTCCAGAATGGCATTGGCGGCGGCGCGTTCGCTCTCTGACAGGCCCGGCATGGAGATACGCGCGCATATCTTGCGCGCGGCCAGCGCCCGGCCCTCGTCATCGGCTGCACTGGCAAGCCGGGCCACGTCTTCACGGGTAAGGCGCGCTCTTAAGGATTTCACGCTCATGCCCCACGACTCCCAGACTGGAGAAAACACATCATCTCAACGGTGCGCCTCAAATATTAACGGGGCCTTTCCGGCCCTCAGGAGCGATCGCTCCGGCTGCGCAGCGGAATATCGAGCGTATTGAGGATTTCCATGACCGCCGGCGACAGGATTGCGGCAGGCCCGCCTGTGCTGGCATAGCCTGACACCCCGGCGCGCAGGTTTTCCCGGATGCGCTGCACGCTGGCACCGGCTTCGGGGCCTTGCGTCAGGCGCGGCAGGGCGACGCTTTCAGGCGCCTCTGCCACCGGGCGCTCCCGCGTAAGCACCGACAAAAGCTCGGAAGCGCTGCGCGGGCGGCCACCATCGAAGAAGATACGCCGGTTCGCCGCTGCGGCGTCCGGGAACAGGGCATCGGCGCGCATGTCAGGGTTTGTATGGGCCGTCTCGATCAGGCGCGCCGCCCGCGATGCGCCAAGAAAATGCGCCGCATAAAGCTCGCCCGATGTCGGCTCGCGCCCGGTTGCCTCGCGCAGGATGGCCGCGTTTTCCGCTGTCAGCTCGCCGGCCATGAGGCTGGCCGCACGCGGATCGAAGCGCATGTCCAGAATGGCCTGACGGCGCTCGGGATCATCGACAACGAAGCGATTGCCGTCCTGGCGCACCGCGCTCGCCGCATCGCCATAGCCGTGGCGTTCACCGTGGCGGGCGACCATGGCCAGCCAGGTCTGCTCGATGAACTGGAACATGCCCGACGCGCTTGAGGTACCTGCCCTGGCACCCGCATCGAAATTGCTTTCGCGGGCCGCCGTGCGCATCAGGAAGTCAAAATTGGCACCGGTTGCACTTGCCGCCTCGGAAATCAGGCGCGCAGGCGAAAACGTGTTCTGCAACTGGCCGGCAATGGCATTTCCAATGCGGTCGGGCATGGGCGGCTGTGACTCCGGAGAACGGGCGAATCGCGTCTGCTCCCATCTCACCGCGTCGAGGATAAGCCTTCGTTAACCGTGTGGAGGCGCGAACGGAACCAGGTGTTCGCTCTCGCCCTCTCCGGCGATGGCACGCGCCAGCCCTTCTGCCAGCGCAGGCGCCAGCATCACGCCATGCCTGTAGGCCCCCAGCGCCACGAACAGGCCCGGTGCCGCCTCTCCGGCGCGCGGCATCATGCCGGGCAAGGCCGGGCGCACGCCCGCCCAGTGCGACAGCCTCTGCATGGAGGCGATCGCCGGAACATGCCGGGCCGCCCGCTCCAGCAAGGTGTCTGCCGTGACGGTGTCGGTTACAGTATCGCTACGGCCCGGCTCGGCGCTGGCACCAACCAGCACCCGCCCGCCGGGCTTTGACGCCAGATAGACGTCGCCAGCGCGCACTAGCGGCCACGAATCCGTGCCTGCATCGGCCCCGGCCTGCAGCATCAGGGCCTGCCCCTTTACCGGGAACACGCCAGCGGCCGCGGGGTGCAGCGTCTCTGCGGCCCACCCGGCAGCCAGCACAACACAATCCGTCTCGATCATCTCGCCATCGGCCAGACGCACCCGCCAGCCTTGGGCGCCCGGTTCAATCCCGGTCACCCGCACTTGCTCGTGCAACTCGGCATGGGCGCTTGCCTGCAGGGCAGTGATCAGCGCTTCACCGAGGCGCGGCGCACTGAGCTGGGCATCGCCGGGCAGGAAGAGGCTGCCTTCAGAATCAAGCCCCGGCAGGTGGCGAACCGCCTCCGCCTTGGTCAGCCGGTGTGCCTTCACGCCAAGCGCCTGCAGCGAGGCGGCGGCATTTGCACCCTCAGCATCCCCTGGCAGGGGAATGAGCGAGCCGGACGCCCGGTATTCAGGGTCAATGCCGGTCTCGTAGCGCAGCCGCTGTGCCCAGGCGGGCCATAGCGATGCACTATGCAGGGCCAGACGCGCGAAGGCGACGGCAAGCGGATGGGGACGCGCGCCTGCCTCGTGGATTTCAGCGCCGGGTGCGATCATCCCGGCCGATGCCGCCAAAGCGCCTTGCCCTGCCTTACCTGCGTCACAAATACGCGTATTAATCCTGTGCGAAGACAGCGCGTAGGCCAGCGACAGACCGGCAGCACCGGCTCCGACTATGCACACGCGTGGGGTGTCATTACGCATACTGGCCTCGCCGGAAATCTCTTGGGGTCCGCGACGGATCAGACGACAGAAAGGCTCGCGTTACCATGACGGTATCATCGAAATCACTTTCCCGCCTTGTGGCTGCTATAGCGGCTGGGGGCGCGGCGATCACCCTCTCCGGCGCAGCCATGGCGTCCGGCGCGCAGGAAGCGAACCCGTGCGTGCGGATCGGCAACATTGCCGGCTATTCGGTGATTGACGACCGGCACCTGATCCTGCGCTCCGGTGTGCAGGACTATTTCCTCGTTACCACCGCGACCCGGTGTGCGGGCCTGAATTTCGGTGTGCAGATCGCCACCTCGATCACTGGCAACCAGCGCATCTGCCAGCCGATGAACGAGTTCGTCATGCCCGATGATGGCTGGCGATGCCGCATTGCCTCGATCGAGGCGGTCGAGGACGAAGATGCCGCCCGCGCACTGGTGGACCAGCGCCGCGAGACCGAAAACTAGAGCAAGGCCGGTGGCCTAACCGGGCGATTGGGACGCCAGCCGGATCGGGCTGACACGTTCGCCCGCATCGGCCTCGTCCTCGGCGCGGTCCAGCGCAATCCGGCAATCGGCGATGAAGCGCTCGCCCGCATTATCCCCCTGACGCGACCAGGGGCGCGAGAGCGTGCGGGTATAGAAACCCATGACGGCGCCCCGCCAGGCCCTGTCCGGTCCTTCCTCGTCCTCACGCTCGCCGCAGGCTTCCAGCGCCATTTCAAAGACGCGTTGAAGGCTTTCCAGCGCAGGTGCTGCGTCTTCAAGGCGCGTGCGCAGGCGCGAACCGCGCTCTGATTCGATCCGGCGCTCGGCCTCGCGTAGCGCGGCCAGATGGCGGCGGGTCAGCGTCATGGTGGGCGTGTCGTCACGCAATTGGGCGGCATCAGGCACCAGCCCTGCCAGCTGCCCCGTCAGGCGCAGACCCATCTGCAGGTCCTGGCGCAGGCGCGCAATCTGGGTCCGGCGTGTCTGCAGGCGTTTCTGGTCGATCAGTGCCCGGCCCGCCTCTTCCAGCAGGCGCCAGAGCGCCATCTTGTGGTCGGCGTCGCCAATGGCGTGACGCTCGCAGATGCGATCGATATCGGACTCTTCGTAGAGTTCACCATCGTCAAGGATGATGAAGCTCGCCCCGCTCTCGCTGGTCAGTCTCGACATACCTGCTCCCTGGCGGCCGGGCCCTCAACCGGCATGGTTCGTCCGTATCGTCACTCGCTCCCTCTGTGACAGATTAACCTATCGTTAAGCAAGCCGCGCGCTGCGCCGCAGGCACGCGCATCACTTTCCTGTGGAAAAGCGGGCGATGAAACGCGACGCGCTCACGCTATGCGTGGCGGTATTTCTCTGCATTGCATGGGAAAATGGTACCGCCTCCCCGGATCGAACGGGGGACCTCTAGATCCACAATCTAGCGCTCTAACCGACTGAGCTAAGGCGGCACACAGGGCCCGGCGCGGACCGGAACGGTCTCTGAACGGCGGGAGCGCTGACATAGCGCCGCCGGACCTGCGATGCAAGACCGGCGGCCATGTCAGTCAAAGCCTCTATCAGGCGTACCCTGCCGAGCGGATATGCGCCTGCAGGGCCTGCATGCGCTGGGCATCGGAGGGGTGGGTGGAAAGGAAGGCAGGCTGGGAGCCGCGCGCGCTGCGCGCCATCATGCCGTTCCAGAAGGTCAGCGCTTCGCTGGCGCGATAGTTGGAGCGCGTCATGAAGTCCGCGCCCAGCCGGTCCGCCTCATATTCGTGGCGGCGCGAATAGGGCAGCAGGACACCGAAGGTCAGGCCTGCACCCAGCACGCCAGCCCACATGC
>NZ_JBQLZR010000099.1:0-5898 GCF_052168375.1 Glycocaulis sp. | reverse complement strand
TGAAAAAGGCCGGCTATACGGTAGCTGCCAATTACGCGGGCAATGATGCCGCCGCAGAGGCCTTCAGCAAGGAAACCGGCATCCCCGCCTATAAATGGTCGGTCGCCGACTACGAGGCGTGCGTGGCAGGGATCGGACGGGTCGAGCTGGCACACGGTCCGGTGGACGTGCTGGTCAATAATGCCGGCATCACGCGCGATGCGCCCTTCCACAAGATGACGCCGCAGCAATGGCGCGAAGTGATCGAGACCAATCTGAGCGGTGTCTTCAACATGACCCACCCGGTCTGGAACGGCATGCGTGACCGGGGGTTTGGCCGCATCATCACCATTTCCTCGATCAACGGTCAGAAGGGCCAGTTTGCGCAAGCCAACTACTCGGCGGCCAAGGCCGGTGATCTCGGCTTTACAAAGGCACTCGCTCAGGAAGGCGCGCGCAAGGGCATCACCGCCAATGCGATCTGCCCTGGCTATATCGCGACCGACATGGTGATGGCGGTGCCAGAAGCTGTGCGTAACCAGATCATCGACACAATCCCGGTGGGACGGCTGGGTGAGGCGGAGGAAATCGCGCGCTGCGTTGCTTTCCTGGCATCTGACGAAGCTGGCTTCATTACTGGCGCGACGCTGACCGCGAATGGCGGCCAGTATCTCGTCTGACCAGTTCTCGCAACGGCATCGGCAAAAAATCCGGATTGTGGACGGCGCAGCGGCAGTTTCGCCGCGAAACGGCCCATTTTTGCCCGGACAGTGCACACCATGAGCAGGGGATTCATCGCCCTCATGCTTGCCGCCGCCGGGGCTTGGGCGGTTCTGGCAAGTGACGGGCTTGGCCAGCAAAACCCGTTCTCGCGCCTGACCGGCCGGGAACAACCGTCTGAAGCGTCCGCGGTCTGGTACGAGCGGGCCGACAGACGTGGCCGCTTCGTGCTCGACCAGTCCTCCTCACCGGCCCTGCTCTGGCAGGAAGGCAGCCCGGAAGTCTTCGCCGTCTATGCCAAGCGGGCATCGGGCGGCGGAGAGGTGCTTCTGACCGATACCGACCGCGCGCTCCTGCGCCTCTCCAATCTGGGCGGTGCGACCTACTTCCCGCCTGATGCGCCCGATGGTGTGATCGTGGAGCCCATTGGTCCGGCCCACACGCTCGTGGCACCACCTGTGAGCGCGCAAGAATTGCAACGCACGGCCCGCGATCTGGCCGACAGCGTGACGCGGATCAACCGCAACCAGATCACGGTGGAAGTCCCCTCGCTGGGTCCTGCCGACAATGCCTATCTCGCCGACACGCTGCGCCTTGCACAGACCGGCATCGACAATGCCAACCGGCGTGCCACGCGTGATTTGCGTACGGTCCGGATCATTACCGGCGTGCGCAGCGATGCGCGCTATGCGGGCGGCGTGCTGGAAATCACCATTGCGCCGGGGCGTGGATATTCAGGACGTCCCTCGTCGGACTTCATCCGCCGCGCGCTCGATCGCGGACGTTAGGCGCGATTATGCGGACCGGGCCGCCAGTCGGACGGTGCCAGCTCAAAGCCTGAAAACTCGAAACCGGGTGCAACAACACAGCTGACAAGCGTCCAGGCGCCAAGGCTCTCGGCCGCCTGCCAGTGACCGGCCGGAACGATAGCCTGCGGGCGCTCGCCAGCACGCAAGTCCGGCCCCAGCCGCACTGTGTGCGCGCCGACACCATCGGCCGAAAGCGTAAGCACAAGTGGCGCGCCCGCATGCCAGAGCCAGACTTCGCTGGCATCCACACGGTGCCAGGCCGAAACCTCGTCGGCGGCAAGCAGGAAATAGATCGCCGTTGCGTGCGCCCGGCCTTGCGCGTTCGCGGCGTCGCGGAAGGTCTCGGCATACCAGCCCCCTTCCGGGTGCTTCTGCATGCCCAGAAGCCGGATGATCTCTGTCACGCCCAGATCGCCGCTGACCGCCATCATCTGAAATTGTCCTTTGCCGTGCGCACTGCCGCGAAAACATTGGCATCGCTGGCATATTCCAGCCCCAGATGCCGCCGCAAGTCCGGATCGTCCCAGCGCAGGAAGGGGCTGGCGGCCTTGTCGTCTCCCAGACGGAAGGGCACCGTTGCTTTTTCTGCCTCTCGCAGGCGCCTGATCTCGTCTGCATCGGCCTGAAGGGCTTCATTGCCGGGATCGATGCTCAAGGCAAAGCGTGCATTGGCGGCAGAGTATTCATGCGCGCAATGGACCAGTGTCTCGTCCGGCAGGGCGCGCAGGCGCGCAAGCCCCGCCTGTGCCTGCTCCGGTGTACCTTCAAACAGGCGACCGCACCCCAGCCGGAACAGGGCATCGCCGCTGAACAGCACCGCCTCGCTTTCAAACCAGTACGCGATATGTCCGAGCGTATGGCCGCCCGTGTCGATAACCTCGGCGGAAAGCTTGCCGAGCTTGACCTTGTCCCCCGGCCTCACCCGGTGATCCACGCCGCCGATGCGGTCTGCCTCGGCCTCCGGAGCGGTAACTGACGCGCCAGTCTTCGCCGCGATGGCGGCGTTTCCGCCGGTATGGTCCCAGTGATGGTGCGTGTTCCAGATCTGCGAAATGGCCCAGCCGGCGGCCTTGGCGTCATTCAGGAGCGCCTCGCCATCGGGCGTATCGATACTGGCGGTCTCTCCCGTTTCGCTGCACCGGATCAGATAGCCGTAATTGTCGTCGAGACAGGCAATCTGGCGGATTTCAAGCATGATCTGGCTGTCCTTCCTGCAGACGTTCTGCACGCGCTCTTACACAATCGGTGTGCCAAGTCTATCATCCTCACAGCCACACGCGACCCCCTGACGGAGCCTTGCTGGCGCGATGCGCACCGAAGCCACGGAAATTGACCGGTTCTACCGTTCGCCAAGAGGCGAGGCTGCGCGCACCATGGTGCATCGCCGCCTTGAAGCCCTGTGGCCGGACGTGAAAGGGCTGGACATGCTCGGATATGGCTTTGCATCGCCCTATCTGGAACCCTTCCGCGAGCAGGCCCGCCGCGCCGTTGCCTTCATGCCCTCCACCCAAGGTGCCATTGCCTGGCCAGACCGGCATGGCGAGCGCTGCGCCTCTGCACTGGGCGAGGAGACGCGCCTGCCCTTCGCCGAAGCCATGTTCGACCGCATTATCGCGGTTCACGCGCTTGAGGAGGCCGGAGACCTTCAACGGCTCCTGAGAGAGTTGTGGCGGGTGCTGGCGCCAGAAGGCCGGCTCGTCATCGTTGCTGCACACCGCTCCGGCGCATGGGCACGCGTCGATGCAACGCCGTTCGGCCATGGCCGTCCCTTCTCGCGCGGGCAGCTGGGCCGGCTTCTGACTGGTGCCCTGTTTGAACCTGTCGCCTGGGCGCGGGCGCTCTATGCGCCGCCCTGGTCGATGTTCTGCGGGCCGCGCGTATCCGATCTGTTTGAATCGGCGGGTGAACGCCTCTGGCCGGGTTTCGGTGGGCTGATCCTCGTCGAAGCCGTCAAGCATGTCGGCGCGGTGCGGCCTTCGGGCACGCCTGTGCCGGTGCGGCGCAAGGCTCTTGATGCCGCTGCGGGAGCCGCGCTATCCCGCCCCCAAACCCGCAGCATAGCTACCGCAAAGGATACGCGCTGATGATCCCTGATCCCCGCCCGGGCATTCTCGACATCAAACCCTACAAGCCTGGAAACCCGGCGCCTGCCGGGGCGGTGAAGCTCTCTTCCAACGAGAACCCGCTGGGTTGCAGCGAGAAGGCTGCCGAGGCCTTTTCCCGATCGGCCTCAAAGCTGCACGTCTATCCCGATGGCAGCGTGCTGCGTCTGCGCCAGGCCATTGGCAAGGCCGAGGGCATCGACCCGGCGCGCATCGTCTGCGGCGCGGGTTCGGACGAAATCCTTCAGCTGATCGGGCGGGCCTGGCTGGGCGCAGGCGATACCGTACTGCAGAGCCAGTACGGATTTCTTGTCTACCGCCTCGTCGCCATGCAGAGCGGGGCGGAGCTTGTCAGCGCGCCGGAGCGCGATCACCGCACCGATATCGACGCGATGCTGGAAGCGGCGGCCATCCACAAGCCGCGCGTGGTCTTCCTGGCCAATCCGAACAATCCCACAGGTACCTGGGTGCCGCGCGAGGACATTATCCGCCTGCGCGAAGGCCTCGCCGATGACTGCCTACTGGTTCTGGATGCCGCTTATGGCGAGTTCGTCGATGATCCGGCATTTGAGTCCGGCATGGGTCTTGTCGACCAGTACGACAATATCATCGTCACCCGCACGTTTTCAAAGATCCACGGCCTTGCCGGCCTGCGTCTCGGCTGGGCTTATGCGCGCGAAGCCGTCATCGACATCCTCAACCGCGTACGTGGTCCCTTTAACGTGAGCGTCCCGGCCGTCGAAGCCGGTATCGAGGCGATTGGCGACGAGGCCTTCATTACCCGGTCAAAGGCTCATAACGCGCGCTGGCTGGATTTCCTCACGCAACACTTGCGCGGCGTCGGCCTCGACGTCACGCCGTCGGTTTGCAATTTCGTGCTGGTCCACTTCCCCTCGACGCCGGGCAAGACGGCAGAGGATGCTGACCGCTTCCTGACCTCGAAAGGTCTGGTGGTGCGCGATGTGAAGCCTTACGGCTTGCCGGACTCGCTCCGGATCTCGATCGGCCTTGACGAGGATAACCGCCGGGTCGCCGACGCGCTGGCCGAATTCATGGCCTGACGGGCTATTGCCCGTCAGCATCCTCTTCGCTCAGTTCCGGCAGGTCCGGCACGGACGGTAGCTGGCCTGTCAGCGGGCCGGTATCGCCAAGGCGGACCGGTCCGAGGAAGATACCGCCTTGCTGGAAGCGGAAGGGCAGGGCCACGCCTTCATCGCGCCGCGGCGCCATCATCAGGGCGAGGCGCAAGGCCTCGCCATCGCCCGATGCCACGATGCCGCCATCGACAAGCGCTGCAACGAGGCTTTCCGGTTCGGTGACCAGAACCGACAGGCGGCCTTCAGGACGGAGTGCATCGTCCACGCCCATCGTGCCTTCGCCGCCAAGGCGCGCATCACCCCAGTTGAGTTCCGCCATGGCGATACGCATCTCGCCACCACTCGCGCTCCACACAGCGAGATTGGCATCGGCGGCGAGCGCGCTCCATTCGGTTACAACCGTGTCAAAGCGCAAAAGGTCTATGCGATGACCGAACGCGCCAGCCATCGCCTCGTCAAGCTGGTCCGCGCCCAGCTCGAGCCCGCGCATTTCCAGCCTGATGCGCATCTGGTCGCCCTCCTCGACATCGCTGGCGAGTACCAGCCTGTCGAGGGTCTCGACCAGAACCGTTCCGCCTTCCCGCTCGATCAGACGAAAGCTCTCCAGCTCCGCGCCCGCATGGACGGTGCCTGCCCGGCTGGAGGAAAGGCTGATACGGCTCGTTCCGGCGGTCGCCAGCAGGGAGCGGGTCCCGTCCTCGCCGGCAAGGTCGATCTCTGCAGGGCTGCCAAACGCGACAATCCAGTGGGTGAGGTTGTAGGGCAGGGCGCTGGCGGAAACCTGCGGCATGGCCATGCGCCAGCCCCCATCCCCGGCCGGAGCCGCAATGTCGGGATTGCGGACATTGACCGTGAAGCGGAAGGGAAAGCCACCGACCGACAGGCGGTCATAGGCAATTGCATAGCCCTCGCCCTCCCGCTGCGCGACCCAGCTTTCTGCAGCCTGACGTATCTGGCCGGACATCCACACCCAGTAGGCACCATAAACCGCAACGAGCAGGCCGAAGACGGCAAAGGGCGCGAAGAGTCCGAGGCGCGAACGGCGCGGCGCGGGCGGGCTGGAAAAATCACGGATCATGCAGGGTCCTGTCCTTGGGAAGCGGGCAGCAGGGCGGTCGATGCGGTCTCGATGCGCGTCTCCAGCTCCTCCATGAAGCGCGCGCGCGGCAGGCCGGCCGGGATGGGCTGGAG
>NZ_JBQLZR010000098.1:0-21120 GCF_052168375.1 Glycocaulis sp. | reverse complement strand
CGCCCCGTTCCGTCCAGCACCACGCCTTGCAGCATGGTCGACATGGCGCGGGCATCACTGCGGGAGATGACCTGCTGGGTGCGCGGCTCTTCCTCCGGACGCTCGAAGAGCACATCGCCGCGCGTGGTGCGGATTTGCGAGATGAACCAGGGGTCGAGCCGGCGCCCGTCATTGGCAATCACCGAATAGCTGGCGGCCATGTCCAGAACCGTCACCTCGCTGGAACCGAGTGACAGCGAGGGCACGGCATTGAGCTCTGACATCACGCCCATGCGCCCGGCGATCTCGGCCACTTCGGGAATGCCGACCAGCATCGCCACCTGCGCCGCGATCGTGTTGACGGAGCGCTTCAGCGCATCCTCCATCGTCATGCGTCCGCGATAGCCGCCGCCGAAATTGACCGGTTGCCAGTTGCCATAGGAGACTGGCGTGTCGTTGAACACGCTCGCCGGCGTGTAGCCCGCTTCCAGTGCTGCCAGATAGACGAAGACCTTGAAGGCCGAGCCGGGCTGGCGGCGGGCCTGGATGGCGCGGTTGAACTGGCTGGAGACATAGTCCCGCCCGCCGACCATGGCGCGGATTGCGCCGTCATTGGCCAGCACGATGGCAGCCGCCTCACCGGCATTGAGGTTGGCGCCATCGCCGTCCAGCCTTTCGGTCACGACACGCTGCGCGGCATTCTGGAGGCCGGTATCCAGCGTCGTCTGGATGACGAGATCCGGCACCTCATTGTCCGGCCCCAGCAGGCGCTCGGCCTCGCTCACCGCATAGTCGAACAGATGACCGTACTGGGCCATGCCGCCCGGTTGCAGCGCGCTTTCGACCGGCTCTGCCTGCGTGGCATTGGCGACGATGTATTCCATCGGCGTCAGGAAGCCCGCATCCTGCATCGCTGCCAGCACGTCCGAGGCGCGCGCCTGCGCGGCGGCCAGATTGTCAGTCGGCGCAAGGCGCGAGGGCGCTGCGGGTAGCGCCGCCAGCAGGGCTGCCTCCTGCACCGTCAGTTCGGCGGCGGACTTGTTGAAATAGCGCCGGGCCGCCGCTTCGATCCCGTAGGCTTGCTCGCCGAAATAGATACGGTTGAGATAGAGCTCGAGTATCTCTTCCTTGGTCAGCGTGCGCTCCAGCGCCAGCGCGAGGCGCATTTCCTGCACCTTGCGCCGGATGGTGCGCTCCGGCGTCAGGATCAGATTCTTCACCAGCTGCATCGTGATGGTGGAGCCACCCTGCACGGTGCGCCCGGCGCGGATATTGGCGAAGATCGCCCGCATCGTGCCGCGCCAGTCCACCCCGTCATGCTCGAAATAGCGCCGGTCCTCAATGGCCAGGAAGGCCTGGGGCACGTGCGGCGGCAGGTCTTCCAGCCGCACCGGCACGCCATAGAGCGGCCCGCGTATCGCCAGCACTTCCCCGTTGGAATCCAGCAGGTTGACTGTCGGCTCCATGCGGACCCGCCAGAGGTCTTCCGCGCTTTCCGGCACGGGCGGCAAGTCATGGAAGGCCCAGGTCCACATGGCGTGGGCGGTGATGCCGCCCGCGATCACGAACAGCGAGGCGATACCGGCCAGCACCATCAGGCGGCGCGTGCGTAGCCAGGCATTGAACGCTTGCAGGCGCTCCTTGAAGCTCGTCGGCTGATCGGCGCGGAAAGTGATGGTGAGCCTCCATCAGGCAGGTCGAACTCGGTTCACTGGGGCGAGGCATTCTCAAAGCCAGAGGATCACGGCTAAATTATGGGCGATGGATGGCCAAGCCCCTTTTTACAAGACCAAAAGCCTGGAGCAGATGAGCGAGGCGGAATGGGAATCGCTGTGCGATGGCTGTGGCCAGTGCTGCACGCTTTCACTCATCGATGAGGATGACGCGGACGCCCGCGTGCTGCGCACCTGCATCGGGTGCGAACTGCTCGACCTCAATACCGTGCGCTGCACCGATTACGCCAACCGGCACGCCCGCGTGCCGTCGTGTGTGAAGCTGACGCCGGGAAATGTCGCTACGCTGAGCTGGATGCCGCAGACGTGCGCCTACCGCCTGATTGCCGAAGGCAAGCCTCTTTTCGACTGGCATCCGCTGGTTTCCGGTCGAGCCGGCAGCGTCGTTGAAGCAGGCGTCTCGGTGAAGGGCACTCTGGTGTCCGAACGCGATGTCGATGAGGCCGATTACGAAGATTACGTGCTGGGGTAGGGTTTTCCGGTTTGGTCATACCCGCGCAGGCGGGAACCCGGCTAAAGAAGTGTCTCGTACAGATCGCGCCAATCAGGATTGGCCGCTTCGATCAGGTTCAGTTTCCATGCGCGTTTCCAGCCTTTGATGCGCGTCTCGCGAGTAATCGCGTGCTCCATCGTGGAATGCATTTCGAACCAGACGAGCAGCTTTATACCATATTTCAGGGTGAAGCCGGGCAGTTTTCCTTCGCGGTGTTCGTAAGTCCGTCGCACCAGATCGCTGGTCACGCCGGTGTAGAGCGTTCCGTTGCGCTGGCTCGCCAGAATGTAGACTGCAGGATGGAAGGGACGTTCCAGCATCCCGATATTCTGACAGCTGATTGCGCGAAAGAAACAGCTTTCTGGGTTCCGGCTCTCCGCTTCGCTGCGGCCGGAATGACGACAAAAATCAACACCCTTCTTTCTTCGTCATTCCGGAAAGCGCGTCAGCGCTTGTCCGGAACCCAGCCTCTTTTTGATCTCTGGGTTCCGGGTCTCCCCCGGATCAAGTCCGGGGTTCGCCCGGAATGACGACCGGGAGGGAGATCTCAATTAGCGAAAACCGAGCCATCAACTAAACGCGGATATCTCTGCCGCTGTCACTACGCGTCAGAAATAATTTCCCAAACTTTGCAGGTGTTTGAGGCAAAAGCCCGCCCCTCTCTCCGGCAGGGCGGGGCGTGGGCCATACTTCAGGCATGGTCGAGACAAGCGAGAAAACTTCACCGCCCCGGCGAGACTGGCTGGCCATCCGCGAGGCGCACCGAGCAGGCATGAGCCTTGAGGGCCTCGCGCTGCGGGAGGGCATTTCCAGCCGGTATCTCAAGGACGGCCTCGTCTGGGCGGACAGGATTATCCCGGCGAGCCGCACCGCCAGCCTGAAACTGCGCCTCGAAGCGCATCTGGAGGCGGCAGAAGCCGCACTGGCGCGCGGTGAAACGGCGGATGCGGAAAAGCGGGCGCGCGCGGTCAGCGCGCTCCTGAAAGCGGCGATAAGCGTGGATGACTGGGCACGGCTTGCCGAGATCGCCCGCAAGGCAGAAACAAGCGAGGCGCAGACCCATGCACACACCCGTGAGGCTCTGCTTGAAGAGCTTCGCCGGCGGCTTTCGCGCCTTGATGCGAAGGCCGGCCGCGATGGAACGGCTCATGGCCTCGATTGACGAGGCGGAAGCGGCGCGCATCCTCGATGACTGGGAGAGCTGGGCGCATCCGGCCCAACTGCCTCCGCCGGGCGACTGGCAGACCTGGCTGTTCCTGGGCGGGCGCGGAGCGGGCAAGACCCGCGCCGGCGCGGAATGGATACGCGCCCGGATCGCATCGGGCGCGCGGCGCATCGCGCTGGTGGGGCCAACCCACGGCGATGTGCGCGAGGTGATGATTGCCGGGCCTTCCGGCCTGCGCACGATCGGCCCGCGCGTCACCCGCCCGGTCTGGGAGGCGTCTCGCAGGCGGCTTGTCTGGCCGTGCGGCGCGGTCGCCTACACGTTTTCCGGCGAGGACCCCGATGCCTTGCGCGGACCGCAATTCGACACCGGCTGGGCCGATGAGTTTGCTGCCTGGCGTCATCCGCAAGGCGTGCTGGACATGCTGCGCTTCGGGTTGCGCCTCGGCGCTGACCCGCGCCTGATGGTGACGACGACGCCGCGCCCGCTACCGGCGCTGAAACGCCTTATAGCGGCGGCGGGCAGTGTGATGACCCATGCGGTGAGCGCAGAGAATGCCGCCAATCTGGCGCCCGGCTTCATCGCCGCCTTGCGTGAGCACTATGGCGCGTCCCGCCTCGCCTTGCAGGAGCTGGAAGGCCGTCTGATCGACGATCCGGAAGGGGCGCTGTGGACGCGCGAGATGATCGACGCGGCGCTGGCCCGTGAGCCGTTGCCGCCGGAGCGGATCGTGGTCGCGGTTGACCCGCCCGCCAGTTCCACTGGCGATGAGTGCGGGATCATCGTCGCGGGCGCTTCGGGGCAGGGGGCCGGGCAGAGTTTTACGGTGATCGCCGATTACTCGGTGCGTGCACGGCCGGAAGCCTGGGCGGCGCAAGTGGCAAAAGCCTTCACCGCGCACGATGCCGACAGCGTCGTCGCCGAGAGCAATCAGGGCGGGGAGATGGTCCGCGCCGTTCTGGCCGCGGCCCTGCCGGGCCTGCCGGTGCGGCTCGTCCATGCCAGCCGTGCCAAGCGCGCAAGAGCCGAACCGGTCGCCGCGCTCTATGCGATGGGCCGCGTGGCCCACGCAGGCCGGATGCCAGGTCTTGAAGACCAGATGTGCGCCTTTGGCGCGCCGGAGTTTTCCGGCTCGCCCGACCGGGTCGACGCGCTCGTCTGGGCCATAGCCGCGTTGAAAGGCGGCGGGGCCGAGCCGAGGCTCAGGTGGATATGAATTGCCCTTTACACACCATTCTCCCTCGTCATTCCGGGCGAACCCCGGATCTGATCCGGGGGAGACCCGGAACCCAGAGAGCACAAAAAAGCTGGGTTCCGGACAAGCGCTGACGCGCTTTCCGGAATGACGAAGTTGAGAGGAACACGTCTCTGCCGTCATTCCCGCGCCGCGCGCGGAACAGACCTCCCGGCCTCGTCAGAGGCCGCAAGGGCGAACGCCCGCCCGCGACTTTTCGCGGAACATCGCAACGCGGATGCGTTGCGCAAACGAAAAGAGAAAAACACCATGCTGAGACAATGGCTTGGGCTGCAGCGCAAGAGCGCTGGCAGGCTGGTTGCGCTGTCCGTAGCGCCGCGCGCGAGCTGGAGCCCGCGCGACTATGCCGGTCTTGCCCGCGAGGGCTATGGCCAGAACGCGGTCGCCAATCGCTGCGTGCGCCTGATCGCGGAGGCCGCTGCCGCCGTGCCCTTGCGCATCACGGGCAAGGGACACGCCGCGCAGACGGTCGAGGCCCTGCTGGCCCGGCCCAATCCCGACCAGACCGGTGTGGAGCTTTTGGAAGTCTTCCATGGCCATCTTCAGGTCGCGGGCAATGCCTATCTCGAGATTGCTGACGGCTATGACGGACCGTCAGCGCTTTTCGTGCTGCGTCCGGACCGGATGAATGTCGTGCCGGGGCCAAAGGGCTGGGCCGATGCCTGGGAATACCGCCTTGGCGCTGACCGCCGCCGGCTGGAGCGTGACCGGGCGAGCGGCAGGAGCCCGGTTCTTCACCTGAAACTCTTCCACCCGGACGATGATCATTACGGCCTGCCGCCAATGGCGGCGGCGGCGCGCGATGTGCTGGCCCGGCTTGGAGCGCTCTATGGTTTTGACATGGTGGACCGGGCAGACGGCGTCGCCGCCCTGCCGCGTTCGGGCATTCCCGCCCGCACGCTTGATACGCAGCTTTGCGTGCGCAATGGCAGCGATCATCCGGTAACGCTGACACGCCCTGCGATTGCCGGACAGGTGCGTGAGGTACGCATCGCGCATATTGGCGATGATCAAGCCTATGCTCCCGCCATGGCCTCCGCGCGTGGTCTTGACGCAGCCGTTGAAGGCATTGCCGAGCTGGGAGTGCGCATCCTCGCGGCCCCCGATCAGGCGCGAAACTGGGCGCAGGAATTGCTGGCGGCTGAACGCGCGGACGGTGTGATCTTGGATGCAATCCTGCCCCCATCGCTGATGGCGCTGGAAGCGGGTGATGCGGTGCATCTGGAAGGCGCAGGCCTTCCAGCTACGCCTATGGTGCTGTCCAGCCTCGACGGCATGTCGGTGCGTCAGGCGGGCTTGAGCCTCGCTTCGGCGCGAAGTGCCGTGCTTGCCGGGGCTGTGCCCGCCGCGCGCCAACCTGAACAGGTTACCGCGTCACGCCCCATGCTCGTGGTGATGGACCTGCCCGTGCTGGCCGGTGACCCGGCCAGCTTTTCCGGACTGAAAATCGCAGCCTTTGCGTCGCCCTGGCCGGGGCCACTCA
Source organism: Glycocaulis sp. (assembly GCF_052168375.1). NCBI lineage: Bacteria > Pseudomonadati > Pseudomonadota > Alphaproteobacteria > Maricaulales > Maricaulaceae > Glycocaulis > Glycocaulis sp. The sequence goes on along the minus strand of NZ_JBQLZR010000098.1, from coordinate 15,012 downwards.
CGCTCCATGCCGGGCCGGAACCGGCGGCCTTGCGCCCGGTGGCCGAGATTGCAAAGGCGGCCGTCACGGGCCGCCTCGATGCGCCATTGGGGCCGGGCTTTGAAGGCCGGTGGGACCGGGCCAGCGTGCTGGACATCACCTTGCTGGATGGCGGGCTTGAAAGCGTCGATCCGGCGCTGGCACTGGCGGGCGCAAACCAGCTTGCCGTGGAAGGCGCAGACGGCTGGGAGGTCATCCAGTTTGCATCGGCTGAACTTGTCGGCCCGTCTCAATGGCGCGTCAGCGGCCTCATCCGCGCGATCGGCGGCAGTGCAGCAGCTGGCGCTGCGGCCGGTTCACGGGTCGTGTTGCTGGATGACGCGGTCGTGGCTTTGGATGTCGACGACAACGCCATCGGTGCACCGCTTCATTTCGCGGCTGTGCCCCCAGGCCGGACCCTCGACGATATTTCCGTTCGCCGCATCGAGACGGTGTATCGGGCAACTGCCTTACGGCCTCTCTCGCCGGTTCATGTGCAGGCACACTGGCAGGAGGACGGGCTGGCGGTGAGCTGGATCCGGCGCACCCGCCATGACGGTGATGCCTGGTCGATGGGCGAGGTGGCGCTCGGCGAGGCAGAGGAGCGCTACCGGATCGAACTGGTGGACGCCTCGGGCGGCCTTCAATGGCATCTGGAGACATCCAGTCCGCAAGCGGTGATACCTGCCGCATTCGCTGTGCCGGCGCCTGTAGGCGCTCAGGTACGCGTTGCGCAGATTTCGCAGCGAACGGGGCCGGGTGCGTGGGCGGAAATCGCGCTTCCTGCACCTGTGAGCTAGGGGCTGCAGCCCTTCGCATCGCCAAGCGGGCCGCTCGCTGCTATCTCATCAGCACCATGATGAACCCGTATGCGATTCTGGGCGTTTCGGAGCGCGCCTCGGCGGATGAAATCCGCAAGGCCTACCGCAAGCTCGCCAAGGAGCTGCACCCTGACGCGCGCCCCGGCGACAAGGCCGCCGAGGAGCGCTTCAAGCAGGTGACGCAAGCCTTCAAGCTCTTGTCCGATCCTGAACAGCGGGCGCGCTTTGATCGCGGCGAGGTTGATGCCCAAGGCCAGGAACGTCCGCACTTTCACTACCGCTCCCGCCCCGGCGCCGGGCCCGGCCAGCGCGGGCCGCAAGGCCGGTTCGAGGATCTGGGCGATATCTTCTCAGACCTTTTCGCTGCGCAAAGTGCCGGCGCGCAGCGCCGCAGGCCTGCCGCGGAAAAGGGCGCAGACCTTCGCACGCAGGTAACGGTCAGCCTTCCCGACGCCGTGCTGGGTACCCGCAAGCGCCTGAACCTTCCCGGGGGAAGGGCGCTGGATGTGACCATACCCGCCGGCATGACGGATGGTCAGGTCCTGCGCCTGAAAGGCCAGGGGCATGCCTCGCTTTCGGGCGGTCCTGCCGGTGCGCTGCTGGTCGAGGTGAAGATTGCTCCCCATCCCTGGTTCCGGCGCGAGGGCGACGATATCCGCCTCGACCTGCCCGTATCGCTGAAAGAGGCGGTGCTGGGCGGACAGGTCCGCGCGCCGACGCTGGAAGGTGATGTCGAGGTGCGCATTCCTGCTGGCGCCAGCTCCGGCGCGGTCCTGCGCCTGAAAGGGCGCGGCGCGCCGAAGGCCGGCGGCGGGCGCGGTGATCAGCTTATCCGCCTTCTGGTCGACCTGCCGTCCGGCAATCCGGAGCTGGAGGAGTTTGCCGAAAGCTGGCGCTTGCCGACGGGATATGACCCGCGCCGCCGTTTCAGGGAATGATGCGGGCGCGCTTGGCCTCAGTCGTGCATGTCTGCAATATGATATGGCTGTTCAGATCAGGTTCAGCGCACCGGTGCAAAACATGGCGGCATGATGAAACGCTACGCCCTTCTCCTGACTGCCCTGGCCGCTCTTGCGGCGGCTGACGCACACGCCACTGGCGTGTCTGGCGAAGCGCAGGCGTTTGATCCGCGTTCGCGCTATTCTGCCGATGAAGCCCGCAACCAGAGCCAGGCCGGCAATGTCGTCCCGGCCCGCGTCGCCATCGACAATGTGCGCCAGCGCTATCCCGGCGCCGAAGTGCTCGATGTCGAGCTCGTCCGGTCCGGATCGCCCTATTACATCGTGAAAATTCTGACGCGTGAGGGCCGCCGCATTGATGTGCGCGTGGACGGCGTCACCGGCCGCGTCCAGTAGCGGCGCAGCCAATTTCGAGGGAGTTTGCCCAATGCGTGCCCTGATCGTCGAAGATGATCCCGACCTCCGCCGCCAGCTGAAGGACGTGCTGGACCATTCCGGCTATGCCGTCGACGAGGCGGGTGATGGCGAGGAAGGCTGGTTCATGGGTGATACCGAACCCTATGACGCCGTTGTGCTTGATCTCGGTCTGCCGCGCCTTGACGGCGTGAGCGTGCTGGAGCGCTGGCGCAGCGCGGGCCGGGACTTTCCTGTGCTCATCCTGACCGCCCGCGATCGCTGGAGCGAGAAGGTTGCCGGGTTCGATGCCGGCGCGGACGATTACCTGACCAAGCCCTTCCACCCGGAAGAGTTGCTGGCCCGGCTGCGGGCCCTGACGCGGCGCGCCGCCGGTCACGCCACCTCGACCATCGAGATGGGTGATCTGTCGGTCGATACGCGCGGTGCGCGGGTGTTCGTAGGCGATAATCTGGTCAAGCTCACCTCGCACGAATTCCGGATCCTCTCCTACATGATCCACCACCGCGAACGGGTGATCTCGCGCACCGAGCTGGTGGAGCACATCTACGATCAGGATTTCGACCGGGACTCCAACACGATCGAGGTGTTTGTCGGACGCCTGCGCAAGAAGATCGGGACCGAGCGTATCGAGACCGTGCGCGGCCTCGGCTATCGCCTGGTTGATCCTGGTGCGAGTTCGCGGGCCAAGGCCGGGTGAGCACGGACGGCCGTGAGACGCTGGTCGAACGCGGATCGCTTCTGAGGCGATTGAGCCTGCTCGCCCTTGGCTGGGGCGTGATCCTGCTGACGGTAGGCGCTATCTCGCTGACGGCGGTGTTTCGCCAGACCGTGCTGACCGATCTCGACAGCCGTCAGGCGAGCATTACCGAGTTCCTGCTTATCCAGCTCGAAGCGACGCCCGATGGCGGCGTCGTGCTGACGCGTGATCTCCTCGACCCCCGCTTTGGCCAGGTGTTTTCCGGCCGTTACTGGCAGGTGATTGACGCCGATGCACCCCTCGATGCCGAGCCGGTAGAGCGCTCGCGCTCGCTCTGGGACGAGACGATCATCATTTCCGAGCGCCTGCGAACGGCGGCCGTCGCTGCCAACGGTCAGCCGGTGGCGGGTAATGCCTCCGGGCCTGACGGTCAGCCCTTGCGCCTTGCGGTGCGCGCCGTGGTGCTGCCTGCGCGTGAAGACCCCGTCATTATCATTGCTGCCGAGGACCGCCGTCCGTCTGACCGCAGGGTCTGGACGTTCGGCATGGCCGCTGCGGGCCTGCTGGCCGGGTTTGCCGTGCTTCTGGCAGTAGGTGTGGTGGTGCAGGTGCGCGTCGGCCTGTCCCCGGTCCTGAAACTGCGCCGCGCGGTTGCGCAGGTGCGCGATGGCGAGACGCAGAAGATTTCCGGCCAGTACCCGTCCGAAATGATGCCGCTTGCAACCGAGCTCAACGCGCTGATTGACCATTCGCGCGAAGTCGTCGAGCGCGCCCGTACCCATGTCGGCAATCTCGCCCATGCGTTGAAAACCCCGATCACGGTCCTGTCCAACGAGGCGCGCGGCGATGAGAGCCGGCTGGGCGATCTGGTGCGCTGCCAGACCGCGACGATGACCGGGCAGGTGGAACACCATCTGCGCCGCGCCCGCGCCGCCGCCAATGCGAAAGCCATCGGCGCGCGCACGCCTGCTGGCGAGGTGGTCAATGATCTGGGGCGCACCTTGCGCCGCATCTATGCCCGCCGCGAGGTGGAGCTCGACTGGCAGATCGACGGCGAACCGGTGTTTCGCGGTGAACGCCAGGACCTTGAGGATCTGGTGGGCAATCTGATGGACAATGCCTGCAAATGGGCAAGATCCCGCGTGGAGGTCCGCGTCGGCACCGATGACCATGCGGGTGTAATCCTGTCAGTGGATGATGACGGGCCGGGCCTCGACCCTGAAGCGCGCGCCCGCGTGCTGGGACGGGGTGTAAGGCTGGACGAGCAAGCGCCCGGCACCGGCTTCGGGCTCTCTATCGTCAGCGATCTTGCGAAGGCCTATGGCGGCAGCTTCGTCCTTGAGGAAAGCCCGCTCGGCGGCCTCGGCGCACGGCTGGTCCTGCCGGGCGTCGCGAAAACAGGCGAAACGCGCCATTAACCGCATAATGCAAGGCTGGCCGCTTGTATGACGGTTCCTGCCGGACACGGATGACCACGCTGACACCCGCCAAGATCGCAAAGCTGCGCGCGCTCATGCGTGCCCTGCCGGCTGCGTTGTCAGCGCGCATCGTCGAGGCCGCCGCTGCGGGCGACGAGGCGATGGGCCGTCTTCTGTATGCCTGTACCCGCGATGCCCAGACCTATGTGCTCGAGCGCTTTTTCGCACCCGTGGCGCCCCTGAGCCTTGATCCGGCAACGGCAAGGCCGTCGCTCGCCCACATTCCGCCGGCCATGCTAGCGACAGTCTGGCGCTGGATCGGCGACACGCTCGCGCCGGACATTGTTTCGGACATGCAGGCCCGGTGTGCGGACCCGGCTCGGCCGGTCGATCATGCCGCTGAAGATGCCCTGCGGGCACAGGCTTCCACCCGGATCGTCGACGCCGTCAAGGCTGTGGCCGATGATCCGCGTGCTACCAAGCATCTGCGCCACCTTTTGGGGGTGAGTGATTTTCGCGCGGTGCGCGATCTGGCGACAATTCTGCGCGCTGCCCCGGTCCTGCGAAAAGCGCTCGCTGATATCCCCGCCTCCATACCGGAGCTTTCCGAAGACCTCTCCAAGACCTTGCGGGACCGGTATGACGCTGCGTGCAGCGCTGATCCCGATTCCGGAGTCTGGTTCCTCTATCTGGTCATGGCGCGCCTGCAGCGGCCCTGGGGTATCTTGCGCGTCTTTGAAAAGATCGCGCGGCGGGATGACGACTTCCTGCTCTCGCGCACGGATGTCGCGACGATTGGCGATGCGCTTCTCGAAGACGCTGCCTTCCATGTCAGCGGCTTTGCCGACATTCCCCAGACACTCGAAGCCGCGCGCGACATGGCTTCGGCCCTGACCCAGTTTGCGACCGTCACCGTCGGCATGAGCCGCGAGATCGGCATCCGCAAGGATGGGGGCTGGGGGCGGCAGATCATGACGCTGCGCCAGCGTGCCTCGGCCCAGATGGAGGCGGTTCACGCCGCCGCGCTGACCCAGCTCGACAAGACCGTTCCCGATCCCCACAAGCCACTGCCCGCGCGGTTGAAGCTTTCCGGAGAGGCGCTGGAGGCTGCGGCAAGCCGTATGGAGGTGTTCTGTACCTTCCTGCGCCTGACGCGTGATGATGCATCGCGGGCCGCCGTGGGCGGTGCCCATAGCGCGGTGCTCGACCGGGTGAACCAGCGCCTCGATGCCGCTGCCGAAGCCTTGCTCGGTCAGATGCGGTCACAGGGTGGCGATCCCCAGCACAATGAACGCGCCGCCGTCATTGCGCGCCTGCTCACCGCCCTTGGCCAGCAGGAGCCCGCATCGGTCTTTCTGCGGCGTGCGGCCGCAGCGCGCGCGGCGTGAATGCCTTTATCCCGGCGCGCGGGCAGCCTATGTAGGCGCCATGAGCGCTACGCCTCCCATCGCCCTTGAGGATCGCGGCCAGTCGGGCAACCGGTTGCATTCGCCAAGCGCTGCGCGCAATCGCGCCGCTATTGCCGAAGCGCTTTCAACCATCCTGCCCGCAGAGGCCCATGTCCTCGAGATTGCCAGCGGCACGGGCGAACACGCCCTTGCCTGCATCACGGCCTGCCCCGGCATAAGCTGGCAGCCGAGCGATCCCGACCCGGCTTCCCGTGCCAGCGCCGATGACTGGGCAGGCGAGGCTGGCGGGCGCATGCGCCTCGCTCTCGACCTCGACACCACTGGTGAGGACTGGTGGCGAGATGTGCCCGATGCGGTCAATGCAGTCTTCTGCGCAAACATGATCCACATCGCACCCTGGGAAGCGGCGGAGGGGCTTTTTGAAGGCGCCTCCCACCTGCTGGCGTCCGGTGCCATGCTTGTCCTTTACGGACCCTTCCTTGATGGCGAGGCGACAGCGCCCTCCAATCTTGCATTCGACGCCAGCCTGAAGGCGCGGGATCCACGCTGGGGCGTGCGCACGCTGGATGCTGTGATCGAGCTTGGTACGCGGCACGGTTTCGGCCTTGCAGAGCGCCGCTCCATGCCGGCCAACAATATGATCCTTGTCTTTGTCAGGGCCGCCTCATGATCGTGCTGACCCTCATCATTGCTGCGCTAGGCGTCGGCGTTGCCATGTGGATTGCTTCGCCGCTGGCGCAGGGCGCGCAAAGCCCGATGCACCGGCTGGCTGCCTTCGCCGTCATGGCCGTGCTGGCGGTCGCTGCGCTTGGCGTCTATCTGGTCGGCGGCCAGCCGGGACTGGAGGGCCGGCCCTATGCGGCAACCGAGGCGCGCCTTGCCGCGACCCCGCCTGAAGAGCTGAACCCGGAAGAGCAGGAAGAACGCCTGCGCGCCATCGTGCGCCGCGAGCCTGCCAATGCCGAGGCGCTGGCCCTGCTTGGGCGCTTCCTTGCCTTCGATGAACGCCATCTTGAAGCCATCGCGATGCTGGAGCGCTCGGTCAGGCTGGAGCCTGATGCGCGCGTGTTTTCCGATCTCGGACAGGCCTTGCTCAACCTCAATGAAGGCACGGTCACGCCGGAGGCTGAACGCGCCTTCAATGCCGCGCTGGAACTTGACCCCGGCCTTCCTGAACCTGCCTTCTTCCTGGGCGCAGCGGCCTATGATTCCGGCGACCGGGAGACGGCGCTGGAATACTGGTCGGGCATCATCGCGCGGCTTCCCGAAAATGATCCTTTCCGGCAGGCCATTGCCGTGCGGGCAGCCGATCTTCTGTCGCGACCGGCGGGCGGGCCGCAAATGGCAGGCGCTGATGCAGGCGTGATGGACGAAGACCCCGATGCGATGGTGGCGCGAATGGTCGCAGGGCTGGAGGCTGGACTTGAGGCCAATCCTGATGATCTATCCGGATGGATGGTGCTGGCGCGGGTGCGCACGGTGCTCGACGATCCCGAAGGCGCGGCGGCTGCGATAGAAGAGGCGCGTGCCCGCTCTGGCGGTGATGCCGGAACCGGCGCTATCCTCGATGCGCTGGCCGCAGCAGGGCAGGGAGCCACTCAGGCGGAGGAAGAAACCGAGTGATCAAGGCGCGCAAACGTCTCTGGGTCGTGCTGGCCTCAGCCGCCGTGCTGGTCGGCGCCGGCATTCTTGCAAGCGTCGCGCTCAGCAGCGCGATGACCTTCTTCCATTCACCGGCGATGGTTGCCGAGGCGCCGCCGGCAGCCGGTCAGCGCGTGCGAGTCGGCGGCCTGGTGGTGGAAGGCTCAGTGGAACGCCCTGCGACGGGCGGCGCGTCCTTCACCGTGACCGACACGATTGCCGATATCCGCATCAGCTATGACGGCTCGCTGCCAGACCTGTTCCGCGAAGGGCAGGGGATTGTCGCCGAAGGGGCCTTCCAGCCGGGCGGCCTTTTCGTTGCCGACCGCGTGCTGGCCAAGCATGACGAGAATTACATGCCGCCTGAAGTGGCATCTGCCCTCGCCAGCGCCGAAGCTCAGGGCGCACTTCCCGGCGCTACGGGACGCGACGCCTGGGCGTTGGGTCAATCGCGCGCCGTGCAAGGCCGCTCATGATTGCTGAACTTGGCCGGTTCCTGATCGCGCTGGCGCTGGTCGCGTCAATCGCGCAAATGCTCCTCAGCTGGGCGGGCGCAGCCCGTGGCGGCTCCGACCCTTATGCAAGGGCTGGCCGCACGGCGAGCCTTGCGGCGCTCGCAACATCCGGCCTCGGATTTGCGCTGCTGATCGCCGCCTTCATCCAGTCCGATTTCTCTATCGCTTATGTCGCCGGCCATTCCCATGTCGACAAGCCGCTCTTCTACAAGGTGACGGCTGCCTGGGGCGGGCATGAAGGCTCCATGCTGCTCTGGTGCCTGATCCTCGCTCTGTTCGGCTGGGGCCTGACGCGCGTCGGCCCGGCTGACCCGGCCTTCAGGGCGCGTTCTGTCAGCTTGCAAGGGCTGCTCCAGTCGCTCTTCTTTGCGTTTCTGGTCTTCGCCTCGAACCCGTTCGACCGTCTGGACCCGGCGCCCTTGCAGGGACGCGACCTCAATCCGATCCTTCAGGATCCGGCCCTCGCGATCCATCCGCCGCTTCTCTATTTCGGCTATGTGGGCCTGTCCGCCGCCTTCGCCATCGCCGCTGCGGGCCTGATCCAGAAGACCTCTGGCCGCGAGCTTGCCCGCGCGCTACGCCCCTGGGCGATTGGCGCCTGGACAAGCCTGACGGCTGGTATCTCGCTGGGTGCCTGGTGGGCCTATTACGAGCTCGGCTGGGGCGGCTGGTGGTTCTGGGACCCGGTCGAGAATGCGAGCTTCATGCCCTGGCTGCTGGGCGCAGCTCTGGTGCATTCTGCCATCGCGACGGAAAAGCGCGGCGCGTTCCCGGGCTGGACGGTGTTTCTGGCGCTCCTTGCTTATGTACTCTCCATCCTGGGCGCCTTTCTGGTGCGTTCGGGCGTTATCACCTCGGTTCACGCCTTCGCGCTCGATCCGGAGCGGGGCGTGTGGATTCTCGCCATGCTCGGCGTTTCCGCCGTAGCGGGCTTCGGCCTGTTTGCCGCGCGTGCCAGCCAGCTCGGCGAAGGGGACGGGTTTGAGCCGACAAGCCGCGAAGCCTTTATCGGTGCCAACAACCTGCTTCTGGCGGCTGCTGCTGGCGTTGTGCTTGTCGGCACGCTCTATCCCCTGTTTGTGGAAATGTTTGGCGGCGCGCCGGTCTCGGTTGGCCCGCCCTATTTCAACGCTGCTGCCACGCCGCTTCTGGTGCTCGCCCTGCTTCTGGTCCCGGTCGCACCCTTCCTGCCCTGGGCCAATGGTGGCGCCCGCCCGGCCCTGAAACAGATGCGTGCTGCTTTTCTCCTCCTTCCCGTTGCGCTTGGCGGGATCGCGCTTGTCTGGTTTGGCGCGCCGGTACTGGCTGTAATCGGCGGCGCGCTGGGCGTCTGGGCACTTGCTGGCGCAGGCATGGACATTGTGCGCAGCTATCCGGCCGCTCAGACCCCTGCGCTGAAGTTTGCAGCCGCAGGGCGGGCAATGGCGCATGCAGGCCTAGGCTTCATCGCGCTGGGCGCAGCCGCTGATGCCTCACGTCCCGCCGATGTGAACAGCGCGCTCGCACGCGGCGAAAGCATCGAGATTGCCGGGCGCACCCTGACCCTGACCGAAGTGCGCCGCGCCGACGGGGCCAATTATCTGGCCGACCGGGCGACGCTGGAGGTGTCTCCCGGGTCCACGGTCTATCCGGAGCGGCGCTTTTACTGGGCAGCCGACCAGCACACGCGCGAGGTGGGCCTTGGATCGTCCATCGCCGGTGATGTCTATGTCTCCATCGGCGAGGCCCGTCCGCGCGATGACGGTTCTGCCGCCTATGAGATACGCGCCGCCTTCCACCCGCTGGTCTGGATGCTGGGCCTAGGTGCGAGCCTGATCGTTCTGGGCGGGGCAGGGGCGTTGACGGCGCAAGTCCTGACGCGCCGCAGCGCAACGCAGGTATCGCCATGATGCTGGCCAGCCTCGTTCTTGCCCTCGCCCTGCAGGCAGCGCCTGATCTGGCGCCCGCTGACGAGGCGCGCGCACAGGACCTGATGCGCGAAGTGCGCTGCATGGTGTGCGCAGGCGAGTCCGTTCTTGATTCCAGCGCGCCCATGGCAGGCGATATGCGGCGTTTCATCCGCGAGGAAATCGCGGCCGGACAGGACGACGCAGCGGTACGCACGGCGCTCGTGTCCCGCTTCGGCCATGAAGTGCTGATGCGTCCGCCCGTAGAGACGCGCACCTTGCCGCTCTGGCTCGCACCAATTCTCTTTCTGGGGCTGGGCGGCGCGCTGCTGGTCTCGGCTATGCGGCGAAAGGCCCGCAAAGGCGGCTTGTAAGGCGCAACCGCATGCCGGACACTTCCTGACGATTGTTTTAAGGGAGGCGGCGATGCGGTCAGAGGCGTTCGAGTTCATTGGCAGCCAGGGCGTGAAACTCGCCGCGCGTCTCGACCGGCCAAAAGCGCCGCCTCAGGCCTATGCCCTCTTCGCGCATTGCTTTTCCTGTTCCAAGGACACGCTGGCGGCTGCCCGGATTGCCCGTGCGCTGGCCCAGCGCGGCATTGCCGTCCTGCGCTTCGACTTCACCGGCCTTGGCCATTCTGAAGGCGAATTCGCCAATACGAACTTCTCCTCCAACATCGATGATCTGATCCATGCCGCAGACCATATGCGCGAGACCGGGCAAGCGCCGTCCATCCTGATCGGTCACTCGCTGGGCGGCGCGGCGGTCGTCGTCGCGGCGGCGCGCATCCCTGAAGTGAAGGCGGTCGTCACGATTGGCGCGCCTGCCGATGCCGAGCATGTGAAGCATCATTTTGCCGACGATATCGACACCATCCTCAAGGATGGCGAGGCGCGCGTGAAGCTCGCCGGTCGCCCCTTCACCATCCGCCGCCAGTTCCTCGATGACATAGCCGGTCACAACGTGCTCGATGCGGCGGCGGCGCTGAAAGCCGCACTGCTCGTCGCTCATGCTCCGCTGGACGAGACGGTCGGCATCGACAATGCGACGCGCCTCTTTGTGGCGGCAAAACATCCCAAGAGCTTTCTGGGTCTCGAGGACGCCGACCATCTGCTGACGAAGGCCGGTCCCGCCGAACACGCCGCCAGGGTCATCGCGGCATGGAGCGAGCGCTATGCGTTCGTTGACCCCTTGCCTGAACCGCCCGAAGCGCCCGCCGGCGCCAATTCGGCGCTGGTGCAGGAGACCGGCAAGGGCAAGTATCTCGGCTGGGCGGCAACGGGCGAGGCCCGTTTCCTCGTCGACGAGCCGGAGGATTTTGGCGGGCTGGACGCCGGACCTGCGCCCTTCCAGCTCCTGTCGACGGCGCTGGCCGCCTGCACCACGATGACCCTGCGCATGTATGCCGAGCGCAAGGACTGGGCGCTCGGGCGCATCACCACAATCGTCACTCACCGCAAGGAAGTACGCGGCGAAGGCCAGCCGGAACGCGATGTGTTCTCACGCGCCATCCGGGTAGACGATACGCTGGAGCCGGAACAGGCCGCCAAGCTGGTCGAGATTGCCAATAAATGCCCGGTGCACCGGACGCTGGAGCGCAGCTCGGATATCGAGACGGCCTTCGAAACCTGACACCCTCTTTAACATTACAGCTTCGTCACCATTTGGTAACAGAGCGTAGAACCTGACCCGTTCATGAACGGGCACAGGGACGATTTGGCTTTGCCCTTGCAGGGCGTGGCCTGAACACACCTAACCGCCAGAGGAATCTCCATGATGTCACCGCGCGCCTTTCGTTCGCTTCTGATCCCGGCCCTGCTTGCGGGCAGTGTCTGCCTGATGCCGCTGGAGCTGGCTCCGCAGGCTTCTGCGCAGGCCAGCCGTAACGCTGCCTCCATGCCGCCGGGCACGCCGATGTCGTTTGCCGACCTGATCGAACGGGTCAGCCCGGCTGTGGTGTCGATCGAGGCTGCGGGCAGCGTCGATCCGCGCGGCGTGCCGGACATGGCGGATATTCCGCCGCAATTCCGCGAGTTCTTCGAGCGCTTTGGTGGCCCCAGCGGCCCCGCCCAGCCGCAGGAACGCCGCTCGCAAGGGTCCGGCTTCTTCATTTCCTCCGATGGCCTGCTGGTTACCAATGAGCACGTGATCGCGGGTTCGTCCGAGATCACGGTCACTCTGGCGGATGGCTCCGAGTTTCCGGCCGAAGTTGTGGGCCGTGACGCGGCCACCGACATTGCGCTTCTGCGTGTTGATGGCGGCGAGCGCGAGTTTGCCCATGTGAACCTTGACCGCACGCCCACCATCCGTGTCGGTGACTGGGTCGTGGCTGTGGGTAACCCGTTTGGCCTTGGTGGAACGGCAACGGCGGGCATCGTCTCCGCGATTGGCCGCCCGCTCGGCAATACGCAGCTCTACACGAACTTCCTGCAGATCGACGCCCCCATCAACCGGGGCAATTCGGGCGGTCCGGCTTTTGACCTCAATGGCAATGTCGTCGGTGTGAACTCGGCCATCTTCTCGCCGACGGGCGGCAATGTCGGCATCGGCTTTGCCATTCCGTCCGATCTGGCGGCATCGGTCGTCGATCAGCTGATCGAAGGCGGCGAGGTTCGCCGCGGCTATCTCGGCATTGCGCCGCAATCGCTGACCCCGGATCTGGCCGAAAGCCTCGGCCTGCCGCGTGACCGGCGCGGCGTGCTGGTGGCGGAAGTCATCGCCGGAACGCCCGCTGCCGAAGCCGGCCTGCAGAATGGCGACGTCATCATCCGTATCGCTGGCGAGACCGTGAACGACCAGCGTGACCTGTTCCAGCGTATCGGCGCCGTGCCGCCGGGTGAGCGCGTCGAACTGCGCGTCATCCGCGATGGCCGCGAGCGTAATATCCGCGTGCGTCTGGCCGAGCGTCCCGCAGCCGATACGGCCGGTGGTCAGTCGCCTGCCCAGCCCTCTGCCAACGAGGTGTTCGGCATGGGTGTGGTTCCGGCCGATGAAGCCGCTCGCGAACGCGTCGGCGCGACGGGCAATCGCGGCGTGCTGGTGAACTCCGTGCGCCCTGATTCAGAAGCGGCCCGCCGCGACATCCGGGGTGGTGATGTGATCCTCGAAGCCGGCGGCCGCGATGTCAGCAGCATCGAGGACATCCGTGCCGCCATCGCCGCAGCCCGCGAAAGCAATCGCAATGCGGTTCTGGTCCTGGTCGCGCGTCAGCAGAGCGGGGTGCGCTATGTCGCCCTGCGCCTCGATGCCGAATAGGGCCTTTTGACACCACTCTGGATCGGGAGCTCCGGACATGCGCATTCTCATCATGGAAGACGACAAGCAGGTTGCGGCCTTCATGTGCCGGGGACTGCGCGAGGCTGGGCATGTCTGCGATGCGGCCCACGATGGCGAGGACGGGCTGGAGATGGCCCGCAACGGCCAGTACGACGTCCTCGTCGTTGACCGCATGATGCCGCGCCGCGACGGGCTCTCGGTCATCGAGACCTTGCGCGCCGAGGGCATGACCGCCCCGATCCTCATCCTCTCGGCCCTGGGTGAGGTGGACGACCGGGTTGATGGCCTCAAGTCAGGCGCGGACGATTATCTGGTAAAGCCCTACGCCTTTGCCGAGCTTCTCGCCCGTGTCGAGGTTCTGGCCCGCCGGCGCGATCCGGGTTCTGTCCAGACCCAGCTTCTGGTCGGCGACCTTGAAATGGATTTGCTGGCCCGGACGGTAAAGCGGGGCGGGGAGGATGTCCTCCTGCAGCCGCGCGAGTTCCGCCTGCTGGAGTTTCTCATGCGTCATGCCGGTCAGGTCGTGACGCGCACCATGCTGCTGGAAAAGGTCTGGGACTATCACTTTGATCCCCAGACCAACGTGATTGACGTTCACATCTCCCGCCTGCGTTCCAAGATCGACAAGCCGTTCGGCTCCACCATGCTGCATACCGTGCGTGGCGCCGGATACCGGCTGCAGGCGTGAGCGACACGCCCATAGAGGCACCGGCAAAAGATGGCAGGTTCATCCTGCCCTCTTTCGCCCGCACGACTGCATTCCGCCTGACGCTCCTGTCGGCGGCGCTGTTTGCCTTTTCCAGCTTTGTGATCCTGGCTCTGGTCTATGCGGCTACCATCACCGCCGGTGTACGCCGCGCGGACAATGCGATTGCGCAGGAAAGCATCGCCATCGAGTCGCGCTTCCGCGCCGAGGGTGTGGCGGCGGCCAACCGCTATATCGTGCAGCGCTCGGTGGCGGGGGGCGAGTTTCTCTACCTTCTGAACCAGCCTTCCGGGCGCAGGCTTTCAGGCAATATCTCCAACCTTCCCTCGACCCAGCCGGATGAAGAGGGCCGGGTCCGCTTCACCTATGAGCGCGCGCCTGTTGGCGGGCAGAGCGGGGCCGAACCCAGCCGCTCCGCGCGCGGCCTCATCAGTACGCTGGAAGGCGGCTATACGCTCTTTGTCGGACTGGATGTGGAAGACGAAGCCCGCTTCGTCACCTACATTCTCAACGCCGTGCTGATCGCATCGGGCCTTGCGGTGGCCATGGGCATCGTGTCAGGCGCGGTGGTCAGCCGCCGCTTTGCCCGGCGCCTCGACACCATCAATGCGGCTGCGCGCGAGGTCATGGCCGGGCGCCTGCAAAGCCGCGCGCCGCGCAATTTCTCAGGCGACGAGCTCGATGACCTTGCGGCCAATTTCAATGACATGCTGGACCGCGTTGAGCGCCTCATGCAGCGCATGCGCTCAGCGGGCGATTCCATCGCCCATGACTTGCGCCTGCCACTGACGCGCATGCGCGGACGGCTGGAATCGGCGCTGGTGACCGAGGGCGATCTTGCAGACCGCGAAGCGGCGCTGGCGCAGGCCATCTCTGATGCCGATGAATTGCTGAAGACCTTCAACGCAGTGATGTCGCTGTCCCGCCTGCAGACGGGCGAGCGCCGCCGCGCCTTCGAGGTACTCGATCCGGCAGAGATCATCGCCGATGTAGCTGAGCTCTACGAACCGGTCTGCGAGGAGACCGGCCACGACTTCGCGATGGACGCTGCATCAGGCCTCGCCATTCGCGGTGACCGGGAACTCGTCGCGCAGGCGGTTGCAAACCTTGTCGACAACGCCATCAAATACACACCCGAAGGCGGGGCCATCATGTTGCGCCTGAGGGCGACCTCGTCTGGCGCGGTGGAGATTTCGGTCACCGATACCGGTCCCGGCATTCCGGCAGAAGAACGCCCGCGTGTGCTGGA
>NZ_JBQLZR010000097.1:0-14861 GCF_052168375.1 Glycocaulis sp. | reverse complement strand
CCAGCGCGAGCTCTATGAATCCGGCCAGCAGGTTTCTACCGGGCTTAAGGCGCCTGACCTGAAAGGCTATGGCAATCAGGCCGAAACGATCCTGTTTGCGCGCGGCGCGCTGACACGCTCTGACAATTTTGTCGAAGCCAGCCAGCGGCTGGCGAGCCGGCTCGAAGTGCAGGATCTGGCTCTGGGCGAGATGTCAGAAGCGGTGCAGGATCTTCGCCTGTCGCTGACCACGAATGACGCGACCTTCCTGATGGAAGACATAGAGGCGGCTTTCGGCCGGTTTACGTCTGCGCTTAACACCCAGTTCAACGGCTCCTATCTGTTTGGCGGCACGCGCACCGATGCAGTGCCCTTCACGGCCAATTCCATTGCCGACCTTCAGGCAGCGGCCAGTCTTGATGATCTCTTCGCCAATTCGGACACCGCCCAGACAGGCCGGGTGGAGGAAAACACCACGGTCGTCACGGGCTTCCTCGCCAGCGATCTCGGCCGGGAGCTGATGGGCATTTTCGAGCGCATCGCCGATTTTGACGCCGGTCCGAACGGGCCGTTCGACGGCACGGTTACCGATGCGCAGCAGACTTTCCTCTCAACCGAAATCGCCAATGTGATCCGTGTCTTTGACGAGATCTCATCTGCTCAGGGCACAAACGGCTCCTTGCAGGCGCGGCTGGAGACGGCCCAGCTTTCCAACAAGCAGCGCTCCGACTACCTGACCGAGATGATCGCCGGTCTGGAGGAAGTGGACATGGCGGAGGCGGCAACACGCCTCACTCAGGCCCAGTCCGCGGTACAGGTCTCGGCGCTGGTCTTTTCCGACATGAGCCAGGTCTCGCTCCTGCCCTTCCTGCGCTAGGCGCACCTGCGATCAGGTGGAGAGGGACGTCAGGCTTTCCAGCCGGGCAGCTATCTCTGATCCGGCGCGGGCGAGCTGATCAGCGTCGTGACCTGCGAGATACCGGCTGTTCATCTCGCCCTCATAGCGTTCGGCTCCATCAGCGCAGATGCAAACGACGCGCATGGGCCGGCTGGCCCTTTGAAGCCATTCAACCGCGCCCAGGACAACACCCATGCTGGAAAGGCCGATAGGCGGGAAGCCCCGGTCCTTCAAATGGACGGTAGCGGCCAGCACCTGCACATCGGAAATGCGCACGACACCGGGCAGATGTGCGGGTTCGGCAAAGGTTGATTGCCGTCCGCTGCCATAGCCGGGGATGGTGAGCGGGGGTGTCGTGTCCGTCTCTGGCCGGACGAACGCCCTCGACCCTTCCGGCTCCACCAGGACCAGCCGGGTCTCGCTTCGGCTGGCGTCGAGATAATCGGCAAACCCGCGCGCGGTGCCACCTGAAGAGGCGGCTACCAGAACGGCGTCAAAGCGTTCGCCGTCCAGCACTTCCGGTGCCGTCCACCGGGCATGGCACTCCGGGTTCATCGGATTGCGGTACTGGTCGAGGAAGAGCAGGCCGTCGCGCTGTGCGATTTCGGCAGCGACGCGCATGCGGGCATGATTGGAAGACTCGCCGGGCAGTGCCTCGGCAACCACCAGTTCCGCGCCCGCCTTGCGGATACCTTCTGCATTGAACCGGCTGATGGAGGCAGAGGTGACGATGGTGACTTTCAGGCCTTGCGCCTGCCCGATCGAGGCGAGCGCGTAACCGTAATTGCCCGATGAGGCGTCAACTACGCCAGCTTCACGGGCTGCGCGGCGTGCACTGTCGTCCTGGATCGAGCGCGAAAGAATATACCAGGCCACCCGGTCCTTGATTGAGCCGAAGGCGTTGTGGCGCTCTTCCTTGAGGCAGATGTCATGCGCCAGTCCGTTTACCGTCAGGGACCATCGCGACAACGGCGTGCCGCCAATGGGAAACGGGCAATCGGGTATGGCGTTTGACAAGGCGTGCTTGAGCCTCTGCTGCAATGCAACAGTGCATAACACACCATAGGGTCTATGCAAGCTGCTCTGCGAGGCGTCAGCCGTAGACGACGAGACTCAGCCACTCGGCAGCAAGGGCGGGCGTTGAATGGCCTTCGATTTCCACCGAGCAATTCTGGACAAGCTGGATCTGGCCGGGCTTGCGCTCTTCCGCGCGGGCGAGCGTGAAGCTGCCCCGGATGCGCGCGCCCACAGGAACGGGCGAGAGGAAGCGCACCTTGTCGAAGCCGTAATTGATGCCGATCACCTTGTCGGGCATCGGCGGAAGCGTGGATTCAGCAAAGTGGGAGAGCATGGAGAGGGTCAGGAAGCCGTGCGCGATCGGTCCGCCGAACGGGGTTTCCTTCGCGGCACGTTCCGGATCGACGTGAATGAACTGATGATCCAGCGTCACGTCGGCAAACGCGTTCACGCGGGCCTGATCCACCGTGAACCAGTCCGATGTCACCGTCTCGCCGATGCGCGCGGCGTATTTGTCCAGAAGGCTCATGGCCTCTCTCCCCTGTAGTTTTTGAGTTCCCGTGATGCCTACACCAGCTCCTTGAGCGCTTCAGCCGAAAAATCAGCCAGCTCGTCAAAGCGGCCGTCACGCACCTTTGCCGCCCATTGCGGATCGGAGAGCAGGGCCCGGCCGATGGCGACAAGATCGAACTCGCCTGCTTCAAAGCGCTTGAGCAGTCCATCGAGCGAGGCTGCCGGCGAGCCTTCACCCATGAAGGCGCCGAGGAAGTCGGAGTTCAGGCCGACAGAGCCGACGGTGATGACCGGCTTGCCGGTGAGCTTTTTCGTCCAGCCTGCAAGGTTCAGATCAGACCCCTCGAACTCCGGGATCCAGAAGCGGCGCGTCGAGGCGTGGAAGATGTCGACGCCGGCATCGCCCAGCGGAGCCAGGAAGGTTTCCAGCTCCTGCGGCGTTTCGGCGAGGCGCGCCGTGTAGTCCTGCTGCTTCCACTGCGAATAACGCAGGATGAGCGGCATGGCGGCGGGCATTTCGGCGCGCACCGCGCGGATGATTTCCTCGGCAAAGGTGATCCTGCCTTTCAGGTCTCCGCCGAACCGGTCCGTGCGCTTGTTCAGGCCTTCCCAGAAGAACTGGTCGATCAGATAGCCGTGCGCGCTGTGCAGTTCGATGGCATCAAAACCGATCTCCACGGCGGCCTTCGCGCCTTTGGCGAAGGCGTGAATGGTATCGGCGATCTCCTCCTCGGTCATCGGCTCGCCAATGGTCTTGCCATTGGGCAGGATGCCGGACGGGCTGTCGGAGGGGGCTTCCGGGTGCGGCCCGGTGCCGGGGCGGCGGGCAAGGCCCACATGCCATAGCTGGGGCGCAATCTTGCCGCCGGCTGCATGCACGGCGTCGACGACCTTCTTCCAGCCGGCCAGCGATTCCGGCGTGTGGAAGTTCGGCACGGCGGGATCGAAGCTGGCGCCCGGCCGGTCGATCGTGGTGCCTTCGGTGATGATCAGGCCGACGGCGTTTTCCGCGCGGCGCCGGTAATACGCCACCACATCATCCCCCGGCACGCCGCCCGGAGAAAAGGAGCGCGTCATCGGCGCCATCACGATCCGGTTGGCAAGGGAGAGTGAGCCCAGCTTGAAGGGCTGGAAGAGGGCGGCAGCATTGGTCATGGGATTGTCCTGCGAGGAGGAAAGGAAGGAAGGCAGTGCCGCTATCAGATGGCGTTGCCCACAGTCGGGTCAAGGCAGACTTGCCCGCTTTGATGCAGCGCAGCGTCCGTGATAGATACCGGCACGGGCACGAATAAGAGAGCAGGGAGCGGGTATGAACCGGTTCGAGCGTGATTTCACCGGCGAGGCCAAGCTGGAATACGGCGATGCCGACTTCATGATACTGGAGCCGGGCGCCTATGTGGTGTGCGCGGTGACGGGTGAGCAGATACCGCTGGGCCAGTTGCGCTACTGGAGTTCTGAATTGCAGGAAGCCTTCAAGGACGCCGAAGCTGCGACGCGCCGCTGGCTTGATATTCACTCCCAGCCGGGGATGACGACATGATTGCGCTGCTGGCCGGTATCATCCTCCAGACCGCTTCCGTGACTGCGATTGCCTGTGAAGGCGAGCACCGCCAGGGCGGGGTCCTGATCTGCCGCACGGCGCCTGAGGCCGTCGTCATTCTTGACGACGTCCAGACCCGCGCCGATGGCGATGGGTGGGTCATTCTCGGCCATGACCGCGATGCGCCCGCGCAGACGCGCCTGCAGGTGCGCATCGGCGGCGAGATTGTGCATGACGCCGAATACGCCGTGACCCCGCTCGAATACGACATACAGCGCATAGACGGCCTGCCGCCCGCCATGGTCAGCCCGCCGCCGGAAGTGCTTGAGCGCATCCGTGCCGAGACGGTCCGCAAGGGTCAGGCCCATGCCTCGCGCTGGAGCGGCAACGGATTTTCACAAGGCTTTGTCTGGCCGGCCGAAGGGCGTATCTCCAGCCCCTATGGCGCCCAGCGCTTCTATAATGGTGAACCGCGCCGCCCGCATTACGGGATCGATATTGCCGTGCCGTCTGGTACGCCGGTTCTGGTGCCTGCGGCGGGCATTGTGACGCTTGCCGATGACGACATGTATTTCGAAGGCGGGCTGATCTTCATCGATCACGGCCAGGGCTTCAACGGCGTGTTCATGCACCTGTCGGAGGTCAGCGTCGCCGAGGGCGATTACGTGGAACAGGGTCAGGTTATCGGCCTGGTCGGTTCGACCGGACGGTCAACCGGCGCGCATCTGGACTGGCGCATGCGCTGGCACGGGCGGAATGTCGACCCGATGGCGGTGCTGGCGGTTCAGCCGGAAACCTTGCGGTAGACGTCCTTGGCAAAGCGCCGATGCACCCAGAACCACTGGGCCGGCGTTTCCAGAAGCCGCGCCTCGATGAAGCGGTTCACGCTGGTGACCATTTCCAGCACCGCTTGCGTCCGGTCTGTGGCTTGCGGCCGGGGCAGGGGCTCGTAGACCTTCACTGTGAAGTTCGCGCCATGGCGGCGCACGACCGACATCGGAACCAGAGGCGCATCGTATTTCAGGGCCATGCGCGCAGGGCCAGAGGCTGTCATCGCCGGCAGGCCGAAGAAGGGCGCCTCGACGCCGTCATTCATCTTCTGATCGTTCATCAGCGCCACCGAGTGCCCGGTCTGCAGGGCCTTGAGCGCCTCCTTCGCACCGGCCTCGCCTTTCGGCGCGAAAATCTCGACCCCGTAGGCGGCGCGCTGGTTGACGATCCGGCGGTCGATCAGCGGGTTGTTGGCATGGCGGTAGGTCATCCGGCATTTCGGCATGGCGTTGGCGAGCACGCCCGCCAGCACTTCCCAGTTGGCAAAATGCCCGCCGACAAAGACGACCGGGTCGCCCCTGGCTGCCAGCTCGTCGATGACATCACGCCCTTCGAGGCGGATGGATTCGCCGGTGGCCTTCAAATCCATGCGGTGCAGGTTCGGAAACTCGCCCAGAAGGCGGCCGATATTGTCCCACATGCCGGTCAGAAGCGCGTCGATCTCACGCGGGCTGGCATCGGGGAAGATCAGCTCCATGTTGCGCCGGGCGACACGGTGCGGACCCAGCTTCGGCCCCAGCCGCCCGCCAATGGCCGCGCCCATATCGCTGGCGCGCTCCACGCTCATGGCGCGCATCAGGCCCTGATAGCCATCCCAGCCCAGCGCTTCGGCGCGCCAGCCCACTGCCTGCAAAATCGACACTAAGCGCTTCCTGCCTTTGACAAGACCTCTTGCAGACAATCCCTGATCCGGGCCGTATCGGCAAATACCGCCTGCACCGGCCAGTCGAGCACGTTTGCGCGCATATCGGCTGGCAGGCGGACATGATCCTTGGTGGTAGTTATCAGCCGGGCATCCCAGCTCTGGGCCAGATCGGCAAGGCGGCGCAGATCAGCCGCGGTAAACCGGTGATGATCGGGAAACTGGATCGCATCGGCCAGATCGCCGCCAGCGGCCTTGAGGCCGTCAAAGAATTTCTGCGGGCGGCCAATGCCGGCAAAGGCGAGCAGCCGGCCTTGGGGCACCGGGGCCGTTGGCGCTAGCCAGGCCCTGAAGACGGGGATTTCCAGCGTGTCGAGCTTCAACCGCGCGAGGTCGGGCTCAGCCTCGCCATCGGGCATCATCACGATGACGGCGTTGGCGCGGGCAAGACCAGTGGCTACCGGCTCGCGCAACGGACCTGCCGGGAAGATCGTGCCCGGTCCCCAGCCGGTTTCCCCGTCCACCACAACAAAGCTGAAATCCTTGTAGAGGGTCGGGTTCTGGTGGCCGTCATCCATCACGACGATGCCCGCGCCGCTCTTCCTTGCAAGCTCTGCCCCGGCAGGGCGGTCTGCGGATATGATCGCCGGTGCGCTGCGCGCCAGCAGCAAGGGCTCGTCGCCGACCTCGTCCGCCGTGTGCCTTTCGGCATCCACCTGAATTGGTCCTTTCAGGTTCCCCCCCCAACCGCGAGAGAGAGCAAAGGGCTTGGCGCCCATATCGTCCAGCATGGCGAGAAGCGCCGCGCTGACGGGTGTCTTGCCGGTGCCGCCCAGCGTGAGATTGCCGACACAGATCACCGGTATCCCGGCCATTGTCGGGGTAGTGCGGGCAATGCGCGAGGCAGCCGCTGCCGCATAGGCCCAGCCCAGCGGGGAAAGCAGGGCGCGCGTGATCGCGCCGGAGGAGCGGCCGGCCTTGTCGTTCCAGAAGGCAGGGGGGCGCATCAGCGTGTCTCCACAGGCTTTGTGAGCAGCGATACCAGCTTTTGTGTGGTCATCTCCAGCACATTGCCGGTCAGCGCATCGAGCGCGGTCTCGCCGGCATCCGGGGCAATGCCGGCGCCCTCCCATTGTGCGCGGACGGCTGTGGCGAGCGCGGTGGCGTCGCTCACGGTCACAACGGCGCCATGCTGTTCATAGGCGTCATAGACGTCGGAAAAGCTGTCACGGTAAGGCCCCGACACGACCTGGCAGCCGAGGCGCGTCGCCTCTATCGGGTTATGCCCGCCAATGCCGGGTTTCAAACTGCCCGCTATCAGCGCAACGCGGGACAGTGCAAACCAGAGCGACATCTCGCCCAGCGTGTCGGCAAGCCATACAGGAATGTCGTGCCTTGGTGCCTCGCGGGCGGAGCGGCGCGCGAGGCCGAGGCCCGCGCCTTCGACCAGCGCGGTTATCTCTGCGGCGCGGTCGGGATGGCGTGGCACCAGGATCAGCAGGGCATCGGGATGGCTGGCCAGAAGTTCCTTGTGGGCCTGAAGGACGATCTCCTCCTCGCCCGCATGCGTGCTCGCCGCCACCCACACTTTGCGCCCGTTCAGGATCGTGCGGGCCGCATCCAGCGCGTCGCGCGTGGGCATGGGCGGCAGGATTTCCAGCTTGAGATTACCGGCAACCGCAAGTTTGCGGTCCAGCAGGCCGGCAAGGCCGTGCGCAGTTCGCCCGTCCGCAGGACTGATCCAGTCGAAGCAGCCCATAAGCGCCTTGCCCGATTGCTTCCAGCGCTGCCAGCGGCGCAAGGACGCTTCGTTCATGCGGGCATTGACGAGCGCGAGGCGCGCTCCGGACCGGCGGGCCTCGATGATGAGGTTGGGCCACAGCTCGCTTTCCACAAACACGCCGAGGTCCGGCTTCCAGTGCGCCATGAAGCGGCGCGCGGCACCGGGCGTATCGGCGGGCACGAACTGGTGGATGATGCCTGGTGGTGCTTCGCGTGCGATGAGCGCGGCGGACGTTACCGTGCCTGAAGTCATCAGCACGCTGAGGTCTGGGCGGGCAGCCAGCAGCGAACTGGCAAGCGTCAGGGCCACGCGGCTTTCGCCCACACTCGCACCATGAATCCACACCAGCGCACCGTCCGGGCGTGCGACGGAGGCATGGCCGAGGCGCTCAGCCATGCGGCCCGCATCCTCCTTGCCCCGGCGCGCACGGCCCGCCAGCACTGACGGCGCCAGCGGTGCGGCAAGACCGGTCAGTGCGCGGTAGGCACCAAGGGCAGGCGGCAGCTTCTTCATGCGCTGCGCGCCCCGGCAGGGGGTGCCGGTTCGACCGGCTCTACCCCGCACGCCAGATCGGCCTCGCGGGTCAGCGTGATCAGGGTCTCTTCAAGCCAGAGACGGGCCGCTTCACGGTCTTGGGCGCTTGCCTTCTCGGGCAGGAAATAGGGCTCGCTCCAGATGATGACGCCGCGCGAAAACGGGAAGGGCAGGACAAACCGGTCCCAGGAATTGAACACCTTGCGCGCCCGGATCGACCAGGTCACTGCGAGGATCGGTACACCGGTCGCTTCGGCCAGGCGTATCGCGCCGGGTGTCACGCGCATGCGCGGTCCCTTGGGACCATCGGGCGTGATGGCCATGACGCCATCTTCTTCCAGATGGCGGACCATGGCGCGGTAGGCGCTCATCGCGCCCTTGTCGTCGAGGCTGCCATCGCGGCGACGCTTGCGGGTCGAGCCGCGAATGCCGAGCACCTTATGGTGCGCAGCGGCGCGCGCGATGATGTCTCCATCGACCGAGCGGGAAACCAGAATGGCGGTCTGCTGGGTACGTTTCGGCCAGAGCGCGATGCTCATGAGCAGACGGCCATGCCAGAAGGCGCCAATCGCACCCTTGCCTTCAGCCGCAATCGCGCGCATCGCGTCGGCGCGGCGAACTTCCCAGCGCGTGGTGTGCTGGACAAGGGCCATATAGCCGCCCATCAGCGCGCCAAGCGCCATCTGGACAGGTGTGTAGCTCAGGATCGATCGGGCCATGCCCCGTTGCTGGCCAGAGCGCCGCCCCGCGTCAAGCAGGAAGTGTTGTTGCGCACCTTGCCCGCAGCGATTAAGTCCGGCGCCATGACAGCCAATTTTGATGATCCGGCCCAACTGGCCCGAGCCCGCTCCAGCCTGATGTGGGACGATCATGGCGTGCTGCGCCGGGCCTTTCGCAATCACCGCCATGTCGCCGGCCAGATGTGGCGCGGCAATCAGCCGGACCCTGACCGCATCGCCTGGCTGGCAGAGCAGGGCTTCAGGACGATACTGAACCTGCGCGGGGTGCAGCCGGGCAAGGCCTATTACGATCTGGAGCACTGGGCCGCGAAAAAGCACGGCATCACGGTCATTGATCTGGGCTGGGGCTCACGCGAGGCACCTTACGTGGAGCGTATCGAGCGCCTGATCGAGGTCTTCGATACGATCGAATATCCCGCCTTCATGCACTGCAAGTCCGGCTCTGACCGGGCCGGCATCGTGGCGGTGCTCTATCTCATCTTGCACGAAGGCTGGCCGGTGGAAGACGCGCTCTCCCACCTGTCCCTGAAATACGGGCATGTGAAGCAGGGCAAGACCGGCATGCTGGACCATTTCTTCCAGCTCTATATTGAGCGCAATGCGCGCGAGCCGATCGAGTTCCTGACCTGGGTGCGCACCGAGTATGACCGGCAGGCCTGCCATGACGGCTTCATGGCGAGCTGGTGGGGCTCGATCCTTACTGAGCGGGTCTTGCGCCGGGAATAGGCCGGTAAAGTATGGCCACCTCACGTTAACTTATGTGCGGTTAAGCTTTCTCTCCAGATGGGAGGGCAAATGGGCCGGCACCACATATCATTGAGCCCCGACCGCTCTATTGTGATTATTGCCGTCGCTGGCGCACGCGATGATGTGACCTTTGCGAACAGCACGCCCGAATTCCTGAAATTCTATCTCGGCCAGCCCTCGCGCAAGATATTGTTCGACGTGGTGAAGGCCTATGCGGCGCTGGAAAGCGTCACGGCAATCGAGCTTGCAGAATCGTGCGGACGTCAGATGCCGCCCAGCCGGATCGCCATCACCGCGCGCGAGCTGGACTGTGCCTATGCGCGCATCTGGCGCCGGGCTTTGTCGGCGACGGGGCACGAGGCATTCGTGTTTGAGTCGGTTGCGGAGGCCGAAGCCTGGCTGCGCTCGGATGCGGACGAGCAGACGCTTTACGTAGCCTGACCTGTATCGCTGAACTGGATGCGGCAGAGCTCGGCATAAAGCCCGCCTTTTTCCACCAGCTCGTCGTGACGGCCTTCTTCCACCACGGCGCCATCCTTCATCACATAGATCCAGTCTGCATTGCGCACGGTGAAGAGCCGGTGGGCGATGACAAGCGTGGTGCGTCCGGCGCTGAGCCGGTCAAGGGCGGCCTGTACGCGCTCTTCCGACTGGGAATCCAGCGCAGACGTCGCTTCATCAAGCAAGAGCAGAGGCGCGTCCTTGAGAAGCGCGCGGGCTATGGCGATGCGCTGGCGCTGGCCGCCGGAAAGCTGGTTGCCGCGTGGCCCGGCCCGGAACGCATACCCGCCCGGCAGGCCCATGATGAAATCGTGGGCGTCGGCGGCCTTTGCAGCGGCGATGATCGCGTCGCGGTCAGCATCGAGCGAGCCGAATCCGATATTGGCCTCGAGCGTGTCGTCAAACAGGGTGGTGTCCTGGCTGACCAGGGCGAGGGCGCCGCGCACGCTGGCGAGCGTCGCCCCGGCAATGTCCTGGCCGTCGATCTCCACCCGGCCCGATTGCGGATCGTAGAGGCGGGCGATGAGGTTCAGGGCGCTGGTCTTGCCGGACCCTGACGGGCCGACCAGCGCCACGGTCTTTCCGGCCGGGACAGTGAGGGACACACCGCGCAAGGCGGGCGCTTCCGGCCCGTAGGCGAAATGCACGTCCCTGAATGTGACGGCGCCGCCTTTCAGCTTCAGAGGTTTCGCGCCTGCTGTCTCGACAAGGCGGGGGTCTTCGTCGAGAAGCGCAAAGACGCGTTCGAGAACCCCCATGCCTTCCTGAATGGCACCGGCGAGCGAACCGAGCGCGCGCAAGGCCGGGCTGACGATCAGAAGCGCCGTGATGACGCCGAGGAACCGGCCGATATCGCTGTCACCGCTGGCCATGCGCCAGCCTGCCACGGCAAAGATGCCCGCGAGCGCGAGACCGCCGGCCACTTCCATCAGCGGTTCGATCTTGGAGCGGTCGCGCACCATGGCCTGCAGGAGCTGGAAGCGTTCCTGAAAGGCGCTGCGCGAACGGTCGCGGGCATAGTTTTCCAGCGAGAAGGTCTTGATGAGGCGGGCGCCGCTCAAGGTCTCCTCAAGGAAGCTGGTGACATTGCCCATCTGGCTCATCACGCTGAGCGAGCGTTTGCGGATGATGGCGCCGAGCCGCAGGACGGGTGCGCCTGCCAGCGGCAGTACACCCAGCAGGATCAGGGTCAGCACCCAGTCCAGCCAGAGCATGACGGCCACCCCGCCAATCACCTGCAGCGTGTCGCGGGTGAGGTTGTTGGCAGCGCGTACCAGGCTTTCGCGCAAGGTGGTGATGTCATTGGTGAAGCGCGAGACCAGCGAGCCCGCGCCCTCGCCCTGCAGACGGGAAAAGTCTGCCTCCATCAGGCGCGCATACATGGCAGTCTGCAGATCGCGCATGACCCCGAGCGCGAGCCGGTTTGTGGCGAGCGTCTGCCAGTAGAGCGTCAGGCTGCGGATCAGGACCAGCGGCAGGACGATGGCCGGGGCCAGCCAGATCACGCGTGCATCACGCAATTCCATCAGCGCCGTCATTTCCCGGACGACCACGGCATAGCCGCTGACCGAAATCGCGGTAATGGCCGAAAGGGCTAGGCCCAACAGAAGCAGGGGCCAGCGCGGGGCGATCCAGCCTGCAAACAGCCGTCCGGCAAGGGCCAGCGTACCGGCCTTTTGCGGGCCGGCCTTTACCGGAAGGGCGGGATCGCTCAGCGTTCCGGCCCTCTAGCCTTGCGGCCCGCCATTGGCGGGATCGAGGAGCTTGTGGGCGTGGATGATGAAATAGCGCATGTGGGCATTGTCCACCGTGTTCTGCGCGGCAGCTTTCCACGCCATGCGGGCGCTTTCATAGTCGGGGAAGGCACCGACGAACTCGACGGCGTTCAGGTTCTTGAACTCGTGGACGTCGGGACGAACCTCGGTCAGCTCGCCGCCGATCACGAGATGGAGAAGCTGCTGGCTCATGATGATTCCTCTGTCATGCGGGCAAGCCGCTCCAATAGCAAAGCATGAAGGGCCGGACCAGCGGCGATGGGCGCTGGCTGGCAGTGGGCGGGACCGTCATAGGACGGCACCACGCCGCTGGCCGAACTGATGCGACCGCCAGCCTCGGTCACGATCAGGTGGCCTGCAGCCAGGTCCCAGTCGTTTTTCGGGCGGACGGCAACGAGCCCGTCAGCCGCGCCACTGGCCGTCAGCGCCAGTCTGAGCGCCACCGAATTGATATGAATGGTCTCGGCGCCGAGCGCCCTCAGATCCGTCAGCCGGCCAGCATCGCCCAGCAGGCGTGCGCCGGAAATGCTGGCCTGTGCTGACGGGCGAAGCGCTTCGCCATTGCATTGCGCGCCCTCTCCGAGCACTGCCGAATAGAACTCGCCGCGCGCCGGCGCGAAGAGGGCCGCCGCTACCGGAACACCGGCACGCACGACCGCGAGCGATACACAAAAATCGGTACGGCCCTTGATGAAGGCGCGCGTGCCGTCGATAGGGTCGACCACGAAGGTGCAGGCTGAAGCGCCGGGTTCTGCGCGGCTCTCCTCCGACAGCCAGCCATAATCGGGCCGGGCGGTCAGAAGCACGTCTTTAAGGAAGGCGTCAGCGGCCATGTCAGCCGCGCTGACCGGGTCGCCGGGGCGTTTTTCCCAGTGTTTCAGCCGGGAACCCTCGCCGAAATAGTCCATCACGAGATGGCCCGCATCGCGCGCCGCGCCGGTCAGAAGATCGAGATCGGCCCTAGCGTCCGCCAACGGAAAGCGCGTCCACAAGCACGCTTGGCGCGTTGATCCGCCCGGAGAACTCCAGATCATTGCCGGGCACCAGGCGGGCGAAGATATCCACCATGTTGCCGGCGACCGTGCTTTCGCTGATCGCGCCCGTCAGCTTGCCATTCTCGATGCGCCGCCCGGCCACACCGACCGACCAGTCGCCGGTATTGGCATTGAGCGAGGCGCCGAACATTTCGGTCACCAGAAGCCCGTTGCCTGCATCGGCGATGAGATCCTCGCGCGAGGCGTCTCCCGGAGCCAGGTGCAGGTTGGAGACGCTGACGCCCGGAGGACCGCCCGGATCGGCGCTCGCATGGCCGGTCAGGGGCAGTCCGAGCTGCCGCGCGCTGGCAGAATTGAGCAGCCAGCCGGTCAGCACCCCGTCTTCGATGATGGCGCGGGGGCGCGTTGCAACGCCTTCACCGTCAAAGGCGCGGCTGCCATGGCCCCAGGGCTTTAGCGGGTCCTCGATGATGTCGATGCCTTCGGCAAAGAGCCGCTCGCCATTCCTGTCACGCAGGAAGGAGGTGCCGCGCGCAATCGCCGGACCGGAAATCGCGCACAGAAGAGCGCCGATGAAGGTGGTGGAAACCCGCTCGTCAAATACGACCGGCATCTTGCCGGAACGCATCTTTTCCGCGCCGAGCCGTTCGACAGAGCGCATGCCCGCAGATCGCCCCAGCTCCGCCGGTGAGCGCAAGGCTGCACGCTGGCGCATGGAATGTTGATCGTAATCGCGCTCCATGCTCTCGCCGGATTTCGCGACGGCTGCGATGCCCCGTGCAGCCATCGAGCCGCGCTTCATGCCGGTAAACCCGTTCGAGGCAACCATGACGGCGGCGCTGGCTGACAGGCTGGCGCCGGAGCTTGCGACCATGGCGACGCCGTCGACAGCGCGCGCAGCAGCCTCCATCTCGAGCGCTTCGGCCTCCAGCGTGGCGGCGTTCCAGTCCATGTCCTCGTAGAGATCGATATGCGGACGGGTGCGGGCCAGTTCGCCCGGCTCGACGAGGCCGCAATAGGGGTCTTCGGGAGCCACGCGCGCCATGGCGATGGCGCGTTCAACGGCGAGGCCCGCCCCCTCATCGGTGAGGTCTGAAAAGCTGGTGCCCGCCATGCGCTTGCCGATGAAGACGCGAAGGCCGGCGCTGCGCCCTTCGGAGCGCTCGACATCCTCCAGAGCGCCTTCGCGTACCGACACTTCCAGCGAGCGCGATTCGCCCAGGATCACCTCGGCGGCGTCCGCGCCGGCCGCCATGGCGCGTTTGAGAAGGCTCTCTGCAAGCGGCAGCAGGGCCTGCGGATCGGGTCCGCTGGCGGGCGAGGCGGGTTCAGTCTTGGCGTGCTGGGTCATGGATACGGGCTATAGCCGGGCAGGCCCTGCCCGGCAATGACCCGGCCCCGGTCAGGTCAGCGCATACCACAGCAAGGCGATGGCACCGGCCAGATAGACGATGAGGGTAAGCAGGGCCCCGATCATGCGCCCAGTGCTGACACCGGAACTCCCGGTGAGGCCGATCGCATGGGCGATCCGGGCGAGGGTGAGGGTCGCGCCCAGTGCATGGAGCACGTACGGGTTGGCATCGAGCAGGGCGAGGGCCAGAAGCCCGATCAGCATGCCCGGCACCCATTCGGTCGCGTTCGCGTGGACCCGGATGCGCCGGGTGAGGGATTCGTTGCCCCCATCGCCCAGACCCACCCCGCTTGACCGGCGGCCAGAGATCACGTTCCAGGCGAGCGCCAATAGCACGAGCAGGTTGAGGCCTATGTAAAGGCCGGCGATTGCAACAGGTGTCATGTAAGAAGCCTCCCGGAACGGGCGGGTTCATCCCGCCTCGTGATGGAGGACTATCGGCTGCGCCGCCGGGCGGCGCAATCAGCTTTCAGGCTGGCAGGAGAGGGCGGTTTCCGCGACAAAACGGGTAATCGCGCCCTGACGGCTGGAATTCAGCCCCGCAGCCTGCATGCGTTCGCGCACCGGCTCGCCCGCCATGCTGTCGATCAGGAAGCTATAGGCTTCGGCATCGAAGCGGCTGGCCGCTGTACCGGCGAGGCAGGCACAAATCGGCGCGCCATAGGCAAGGCTTTCGGTGCAGACGGCTTCGAAGCGGGCGCGCTGCGCCTCATCCGGCGCCGGGCCTGCCACGGG
>NZ_JBQLZR010000096.1:0-12890 GCF_052168375.1 Glycocaulis sp. | reverse complement strand
GATAGGTATCGCGCTCGGCCCAGAGCTGGCGCCATTTGGTTTCAATCGCGGTGAAATCATACGTCTCGGACACGGCGGGCAATCCCTATCGGAAAAAGGCGAAGCGGCGGATGAACCGCCGCTTCTACTAGGCCGGAACGCGTCTGGCAAAGCCCTGCGCGGCAGCTTGCGCCTCAGGCTGCGCGGGATGCTTCGAACCGGGCGATTTCGTCCTCGCGCGCAAGGATGAATCCGAGGGCATCATGACCGGCCATCAGGCAGGTCCGGGCAAATGGCTCCAGCGCGAAGCCGGCCCGTATATTGCCGCTGGTCACGCTCATGTCGGCGAGGCTGACAATCACTTCCTCGCCTTCGCGTTCGAGCAGTGCGGCGTGGGATTCAGCGTCGATTTCCGCGACCACCAGCCCGTTATTGGCAGCATTGGCCTTGAAGATGTCGCCTGCCCGTGTGGTGATCACAGCCCGGACGCCGAAATCGCGCAAGGCCCAGGGGGCATGCTCACGCGAGGAGCCGCAGCCGAAATTGTCTCCCGCCAGAAGCACGCCATGACTGTGCGTGTCGACGCTGTTGAGCGGGTGCGTGGTAGGATTTCCGGCATCGTCGAAGCGCCAGTCGCGAAAGCAGGCCTCGGCCAGCGCGCCGCGTTCGGTCGTGGTCAGGAACCGGGCCGGAATGATCTGGTCGGTGTCGATATTACGCTCGGCCAGGGCGAAGCTGCGCGAGCGGATTTCGGTTACGGGTTCAGGCTGCACCACACATCTCCATCATCCGGCGTGGATCGGTTATCGCCCCGGCCACGGCTGCCGCCGCGGCGGTTGCGGGGCTGGCAAGAACGGTGCGGACACCGGGGCCTTGCCGGCCGGCAAAATTGCGGTTGGAAGTGGAGACGACGAGCTCTCCGGGCTTTCCGCTATCGCCATTCATGGCAATGCACATCGAGCATCCCGGCTCGCGCCATTCCGCGCCAGCGGTCCGGAAGATGGCGTCGAGGCCTTCGGCCTCGGCAGCTTTGCGGACACGCTCCGACCCCGGAACAACCAGCATGCGTACGCCCGGCTTCACATGGCGCCCTGCCATGACGAAGGCCGCTTCACGCAAGTCCGACAGGCGCGCATTCGTGCACGAGCCGATGAAGACGGTGTGCACCACCTCGCCCAGAAGCGTCTCGCCGGGGGCAAACCCCATCCAGGCAAGTGCCTTGGCATCATCTGCGGTTTTCGGACGTGGCACGTTGGCATCGACCGGGGCGGCCATATGCGGAGATGCGCCCC
The DNA here is from genome assembly GCF_052168375.1 of Glycocaulis sp. NCBI lineage: Bacteria > Pseudomonadati > Pseudomonadota > Alphaproteobacteria > Maricaulales > Maricaulaceae > Glycocaulis > Glycocaulis sp. The sequence goes on along the minus strand of NZ_JBQLZR010000096.1, from coordinate 11,619 downwards.
AGGTAACCATGGGCGAGAGGCGGCTGGCATCGAGGCGCACCTCCCGGTCAAAGCGCGCACCCTTGTCGGTGCGCAATTGCTTCCATCGCAGGCGGGCCGCCTCGAAGGCAGCCCCCTTGGGCGCATGTTCACGCCCGGAGAGCCAGGCGAAGGTCACTTCGTCGGGCGCTATCAGCCCTGCGCGCGCGCCAGCCTCGATCGACATGTTACAGACCGTCATGCGGCCCTCCATGGAGAGGGCCTCGATAGCCGGACCACAATACTCGATAACATGACCGGCTGCGCCGCCAGCGCCGAGCTTTGCAATGATGGCAAGGATCATGTCCTTGGCACCGACGCCGTAAGGCAGGCGGCCATCAACATGGACCTTGAGGGTTTTCGGCTTGCGCTGGAGCACGGTCTGGGTAGCCAGCACATGGGCCACTTCAGTAGTGCCGATACCAAAGGCGAGCGCCCCGAAGGCGCCATGCGTCGAGGTATGGCTGTCGCCGCACACGATCGTCATGCCGGGCTGGGTCAGGCCCAGCTCCGGGCCCATCACGTGCACGATGCCGCGGTCAGAGCTTCCCCAACCCGCCAGCGGGATGCCATGACGGGCACAGTTCTCTTCCAGACGCTCCACCTGGGCGCGGGCGGCAGGGCTGAAATAGACCGGACGCTGCCCCCTGGCGCGCGGCGTCGTCGGTGTGGAGTGGTCGAGCGTGGCGAAGGTGCGCTGCGGCGCACGCACCTTCAACCCTCGCTCGTCAAGCATCGCAAAGGCCTGCGGGCTCGTCACCTCGTGAACGAGGTGAAGGTCGATATAGAGAATGGCCGGAGCTTCCGGTGTCTCCGGCACCACGACATGGCGGTCCCACAGCTTGTCGAACAGCGTGCGCGGTTCAGACGGCGATGCGCTTTCCATTTTCGGTTTCCTTGTCAGTGTCTCTTGCCGGCACTGGCTCCAGCCAGTTCCAGCGGTCGGGTGTGCGGCCCTCGAAGAGGCCGAAGAAGCGGTCTTGCAGGCATTTCGTGATTTCGCCGGGGCCGCCGGCTTTGGTCGGCTTGCGGTCGACCGAGCGGACCGGGGTCAGCTCCACCGCGGTGCCGGTGAAGAAAATCTCGTCGGCGAGGTAGAGAATTTCGCGCGGCAGAGCCTGCTCCACGACCTCGATGCCTTCGGCTTTCGCCAGCTTGATGATGCTGTCGCGGGTGATGCCCTGAAGGATGGAAGAGGCAGCAGGCGGGGTCAGGATGCGGCCGTCTTTCACCGCAAAGATGTTTTCGCCCGCGCCTTCGGAAAGCCGGCCTTCCGTGTCGAGGCCAATGCCTTCGGCAAAGCCGTTCAGCTTGGCTTCGCGCGAGATCAGGAAGCTGGAGAGATAATTGCCGCCCGCCTTGGCGCCGGTCGGAGCCGTATTGGGTGCCAGCCGGTTCCAGGACGATACGCAGACATCAACGCCCTTGGTGCGGCCTTCATCGCCCAGATACGCCCCCCAGGGGAAGGCGGCCATGTATATCTCGACCGGCGGCAAGGTGAGCGGCGCTACACCGATCGAGCCATAGCCAAGGAAGGCTACCGGCCGGATATAGGCCGAGCGCAGATTGTTGGCGGCGACCGTCTCAAGGCAGGCCTGCGTCAGCGCGGCAGCGTCATAGTCCAGCGTGATGCCGTAGATCTTCGCCGAATCGACCAGGCGCTGCATGTGGTCATGCACACGGAAGCCTTTCGGTCCGTCGGGCGTGTCATAGACGCGGATACCCTCAAACAGCGAGGTTCCGTAATGCAGGGCATGGGTCAGCACATGGACCTTGGCATCATGCCAGCGGATAAGTCGGCCGTTGTGCCAGATGTGTTCGACTTCCTGGATACTCATGGTGATACCTTCATTCTGCTGCGACACCGCTGGCCGCTGGATGGGTGGAACCGGTGCGCGCACGGTGGCGCGCCACGGCGCTGGCATTGCACAGCGCGTCGATATACGCGCTGACACAGGCCGGCAGGATGTCGCGATTTCGCGCCCGCCCGGTAAAGCTTTCGCCGCTGCTCGATACTGTCATTTCGATCAGCACGTCCGCCAGCTGGGCCTTGCTGCCTGCTTCCTCAGCTTCGGCTGCGATGTACTGCATGTCGATAGTCTCGACATTGGCCTCGATCCCGATGATGTGGCTGACCGCCAGAAAGGCCGCATCCATGGCTCCGGGCGCCGCCGCAATATCGGTGACACGGCCCCGGCGCGGATGGTTCAGCTCGACACGCGCAACCGGATCTGCATTGGAGGCGAGCGGCGCGCGAATCTCCACGCGCGACAGGGTCCACAGCTCCTCATCGGTCTGGCCGTCCGCACGCGACAGGAGCGCGGCAAGGCGCGCGGTATCAACCGTGCCTACCTCATCGGCGACCTGCTTGAAGTCGGCAAACGCACGCGAGAGCGCGTCGCCCTCCAGCGTGAAGCCCAGCTCTGCCGCGCGCGCGGCCAGAGCGTGCTTGCCCGAATGCTTGCCGAGCACCAGAGAGCTTGCCGGCAGTCCGACATCTTCGGGCTTCATGATCTCGTAGGTTTCACGGTTCATCAGCATGCCGTGCTGGTGAATGCCGGCCTCGTGCGCGAAGGCATTGGCGCCTACCACCGCCTTGTTGCGCGGCGGATGCGTGGAGGTGATGCGCGACAGGGTGCGGCTGGCTTCCATGATGGCGGGTGTATGGATGGCGGTCGTCACGCCCGTGGCATCGCGCCGTGTACGGATCGCCATGACGATGTCTTCCAGCGCCGCATTGCCTGCGCGCTCGCCAATGCCATTGACGGTGCACTCCACCTGGCGGGCACCGCCGCGAATGGCCGCCAGCGAATTGGCAACCGCAAGGCCCAGATCGTTGTGGCAATGGGCTGAAAAGATCACGTCCTCGTTGCGGGTGACCTTCTTGCCCAGCATGCGGAAAAGCTCGAACACCTCTTCGGGCGTCGCATAGCCGACCGTGTCCGGCACGTTCAGCGTCGTCGCGCCAGCTGCAGCCGCGGTCGACAGGGCCTCGACGAGAAAACCCGGCTCGGTGCGGATCGCGTCCTCGGCTGAGAACTCGACATCCTCGCAATGGGAGCGGGCATGGGCGACCATGTCCGCAATCGCGGTCAGTATCTCCGCCGGGCTCATCTTCAGCTTGAATTCGCGATGGATCGGGCTGGTGCCGAGGAAAACATGGATGCGCTTGCGCGCAGCCGGTTTCAGGGCTGCTGCCGCCGCATCGATATCACCCGCCGACGCACGCGCGAGCGAGCAGATGCGCGGCCCCTCGATCTCGCTGGCGATGCGCTCGATGGCCCGTGCATCGCCGGGCGAGGCCGCAGCAAAGCCAGCCTCGATCACGTCCACTTTCAGCGCCGCGAGCGCGCGCGCCATTTTCAGCTTTCCGGCCTCGTTCATGGAAAAGCCGGGTGCCTGCTCGCCATCGCGCAAGGTGGTGTCGAATATGGTTATGGGTGCCTGGCTCATGACGCGGCCTCCAGGCGTGTGGGCGAGGCCAGCGCATGGACGCTGGTAACGCCATAGACACGTGCGATCTGGGCTTTCAGCGTTTCAATCCGGCGCAGGCCGGGGCGCGGGCGCACCGTCATGCTCAGCCGGTGGGTGCCGGTCGAAGGAGCGTAATTTACCCCGTCCAGCTCATAACCGCGGCGTTCCACAAGACCGATAAGACGCACCACAGCCCCTTCGGCAGGCAGAAAATCGATGTCGATACGAGTGGTCATGGCTCAGGCCTCCATCATGTCGGAATTGGACTTGCCCGGCGGCACGAGCGGCCAGACATTCTCGCGAGGATCGATGCGCACATGGCACAGCACCGGTCCGCGGGTAGAGAGAAGACGGTCGATGGCGCCGGGAACATCCTCACGCCGGTCGAGGGTGAAGGCCTCGATGCCGAAGGCGCGGGCGAGCTCGGCAAAGTCGGGATTGTCCCAGAGATCGACCTCGGAGAAATTCTCCTCGTAGAACAGCTCCTGCCACTGGCGCACCATGCCCAGCTGCGCGTTGTCGATCAGGACGATCTTCAGCGGGATGCGGTAGCGGCGCAGGGTCGCCAGCTCCTGAATGTTCATCATGATGGAACCATCGCCGCTGATCGTGACGACAGTGGCATCCGGCTCGGCCAGTGCCGCGCCGATACCAGCAGGCAAGCCATAGCCCATCGTACCGAGACCCGCGCTGGTCAGATGGGCCTGCGGCCGGGAGAAGCGGCAATGCTGGGCCACCCACATCTGGTGCTGGCCGACATCGCAGGTCGCGATGAAATTGTCCCCTGCAGCTTTCGAGATTTCCTTCAGCAGGGCAGGCGCATAGATGCCCGAGCCCGGCGCATCGTAGCGGAAGGCCCAGCGCTCGGCGTTCTCCGCGCAGGTGCGACGCCAGCCATCAATCGCGCCGGTCTGACCTGACAGAGCGGAGAGAATGGCGCTGATATCGCCAGCCAGCGCAACATCGGCGGCCCGCAGCTTGGAGATTTCCGCCGCATCGCCGTCGATATGGATGACGCGGGCATTGGCCGCGAAGCTGTCCAGCTTGCCCGTGGCCCGGTCATCGAACCGCGCGCCGACGCAGATCAGCACATCGCAATCATTGACCGCCATATTGGCTGCACGCGTGCCATGCATGCCGAGCATGCCAAGATAGCCCGGCCAGTCGGTCGGCAGCGCGCCCAGACCCTTCAGGGTAGCCACTGCCGGAATGCGGCTGCGCTGGAAGAAGGCCCGCAAGGCCTCTTCCGCCCGGCCAATGGCAATGCCGCCACCAAAATAGAGGACGGGGCGACGGGCCGTAGCGATCAGGCTGTCCGCCGCAGCGAGTGCCTTCGCATCGAGGGGAAATACGGCCCGCGCCGCCGTCCGGCAGGCTAACGAACGGGGGGAAATGCCGTTGGCCTGCGTTACGTCCTTGGGAAGATCGATCAGAACCGGGCCTGGCCGCCCCGAACTGGCAAAGCGGAAGGCTTCGGCAAACACGTCGGGAATATCAGCGGCATCGCGCACCAGCCAGGAATGCTTCACCACCGGCAGGGTGATGCCGAACGTGTCTATCTCCTGAAAGGCGTCCGTTCCCATCAAGGGGGAGGCCACCTGACCGGTGATCGCCACCATCGGCACACAGTCCATGAAGGCGTTGGCCAGACCGGTCACCAGATTGGTCGCGCCCGGGCCTGAAGTAGCCAGGCACACGCCCGGCCTGCCGGTGACGCGGGCCCAGGCATCGGCAGCAAGCGCGGCTGCCTGTTCATGGCGCACCAGGATATGTTTCAGGCTGGAGGCCGTCAGCGCATCGTAGACCGGCATGATCGCGCCGCCCGGATAGCCGAAGACATGGCTTACGCCCTCACGCTCCAGCGCGTCGATGACGAGCCGGGCACCGGTCACCGGGACCGGCTGCATGTCGAGCGTGGAAGAGCTGGCGGGGTTCATGACGGCGTCTCTCGCTTGGCCTCAGGCCTGACCGGCATTGGCGCCGGGTTGCAGCCAGCTCATCCGCTCACGCAGGCGCTGGCCGGTATGTTCGATCGGCTGGTCGAGGTCCTCGCGCAGCAGCGCGCCATAGCGCGGCTTGCCGGCCTGGTTTTCCAGCACCCAGTCACGCGCAAAGCTGCCGGTCTGGATGTCGCGCAGAACTTCGCGCATGCGCTCGCGGGTCTCGGCATTGATGACGCGCGGGCCGGAGACCAGATCGCCATACTTGGCCGTTTCCGAGATGAAGGAATGCATCTTGGCCAGGCCGCCCTCATACATGAGGTCGACGATCAGCTTCAGCTCGTGCAGGCATTCAAAGTAAGCGATTTCAGGCTGGTAGCCGGCCTCGACAAGAGTCTCATAGCCCGCAATGACCAGCTCGCTGGCCCCGCCGCACAGGACGGCCTGCTCACCGAAGAGATCGGTTTCGGTTTCCTCTGCAAACGTTGTCTCGATTGCGCCGCCTGCCGTGCCGCCATTGCCCGCGCAATAGGCCAGAGCCTTGTCGCGCGCCTTGCCGGATGCATCCTGCCAGACGGCAAACAGGCTCGGCACGCCAGCCCCGCGCTCGAACTCGCGGCGGACGAGATCGCCGGGTCCCTTGGGCGCAACCAGAATGACATCAATGTCCTTTGCCGGCTGGATCTGGCCGTAATGGATGGAGAAGCCGTGCGCGACCATCAGCGCGTCGCCAGATTTCATGTTCGGGGCGATGTCGCGCGTATAGACCTCCGCATGGGACATGTCCGGCGTGAGAAGCGCGATGAAGTTCGCCTTGGCCGCAGCATCAGCCGGGCTCATCACGGTGAAGCCGTCGCCCTTGGCGGCGGCTTCGGCACGGCCACCGGCACGGGCGCCGACAATCACCTCGTGGCCGCTATCTCGCAGATTGCGCGCATGGGCGCGGCCCTGGCTGCCATAGCCGATAATCGCGACCGGTCCCGGCTTCAGGGCGGCGGGATTGGCGTCGTTGTCTGTGTAGATCCGGGCGTTCATGGTTCGAGGTCTCCTTGGGTGCGCATGGCGCAAAAGAAAACCCCCGCTTCCGGTCGGGAGCGGGGGTCTTGCGTTTCAGGTCTTGTGTGGACCGTCAGGCAGGGACAACCGCTCCCGGTATGGGAATGGTAAGTACGACTACAAGTACGAGCGTAATGAGACCGGTCACGGCAATCATCCGTGTCCGGGTCTCGCGCTCTGCGCGGGCAGCCATGGCAATGGCGCGGCGGCTCATACCTGTTCCCCTATGCCCGCAATCATGCGGGCCTGACGGTGCGAAACGGTCATGTCTCGCATCTGCGAAAACGGTGAGGCATGCGCAGCAAAAGCGCAAGCCCAAATTTGTCCGGATAATGTTTTTCTATTTATAATGATATTTTTCAATGGCTTGAATTGCCCCTTGGCTGCTTCATAGACGCCTTTGAAGCATTTTTTCAAAATTTCTGTTTGACGCGCCAGCGTGTTTGCACCCAGACTTGCCTCCAATGAGCACTTGCAGCAATGCGAGCGCGCCATGAGCAGGACAGAGCCGATGCAGCCGGGCAACGCCCAGAATTTGCGCCTTGAGACCGCAGCGATGCTGCGCCTCCCGGCCGTGTGCGCATCGCTCACGCTCACCATTACCACGACCATCACCACCACCACCGGTAGCCCCGGGGGCGGAACGGATATGGTCTGACGAGGCGACACCCTCACCACACCAAACCGACCCGCTCCCCACCCGGCGAGCGGGTTTTTTCTTGCCCGAAATCCAGCCAGCCCAGACACGAAACAGGAAACCGCCATGAAAGCCGATGCCCTTCAATCCGTCCGAGCGCCGCTCTGCGTGCTCAAGTTCGGAAGCTCCGTCCTCAAATGCGAAGCCGATTACGATGCTGCCGCCCAGGAGGTGTTCCGCCATGTCCGGCGAGGCGAGAAGGTGATCGCGGTCGTCTCTGCGCTGGCCGGCGAGACCGACAGCCTGCTGGCACAGGGCGAACAGGTGGGCGGTGCAGGCGCAACCCCGCACGCGGCGATGCTGGCCCGGCTTGCGCGGGTGGGTGAACTTCGCTCGGCCGCCCTGATGGGTCTGGCGCTGGCGCGTATCGGCGTGCGTTCTGCGGTTCTTGACCCGCACGAGATCGGTCTTCGCGCCGAAGGCGACCCGCTTGATGCCAATCTTTCCGGGCTGGACAGCGAGGCCGTGGCGGCGGCCCTCACCCAGCACGAGGCGCTGGCCGTACCGGGCTTCACGGCCGAACACGCAAGCTATGGTGCGGTGACGCTGGGCCGGGGCGGCACGGACCTGACGGCGGTGTTCTTCGCCGCGCAGTGCGGCGCAGCGCGGGTGCGGCTGATCAAGGATGTGGACGGCGTCTATGCCGAAGATCCGGCGGAAAATCCGGACGCGGAGCGCTACGCCGAGCTGGATTATGACGCAGCGGCGAAGGCCAGCTCCGGCCTGATCCAGCCCAAGGCCATAGCCGCGGCAAAGGCTGCCGGCGTCGTCATCGAGATCGCTGCGATGGGCGCTGCCGAGGCGACACGCATCTGCTCAGCGCCGGCCCGCAAGGCGCCGGTCAGCCCGGCCCGCCCCTTGCGCGTGGCCTTGCTCGGTTGCGGCGCGGTGGGCGCCGGAGTGCTGGCCCATTTGCGCTCGCGCCCGGACCTGTTCGAGATGAACCCGGTTCTGGTACGCAAGCCCGAGGCACGCGGGCAGATGCACGGCGTGTCCTTCACCGACCGTATCGAGCGCGCCCTCTCGCACCAGCCTGATCTGGTTGTGGAACTGCTTGGCGGCGCTGACTATCCGGCCGAGATCATGCAAGGCGCGCTGGCCGGCGGCGCGCATGTGGTAACGGCCAACAAGGCCGCCCTTGCCCGCCATTATGACGCCCTGCACGGCGCCGCGCGTCAGAGCGGGGCACGCCTTGCCTATTCGGCGGCCGTGGGCGGCGGAACGCCCATCCTGGAAACGCTGGAGCGCCTATCTCGCACCGGTGGTCCGGTCCGCATCGAGGGCGTGATGAACGGGACAGCGAATTTCCTGCTCGATCGCCTGGCCGCCGGCGATGCGTTTGACGACGCCGTGAAAGAGGCCCAGCGTCTGGGCTTTGCCGAGGCAGACCCGGCAGCCGATGTCGACGGCCATGACGCTGCCGACAAGCTGTCACTGCTGATCCGCGAGGCCTTTGCCCGCGCCGTGGACCCGGCGGACATACCCAAGGACTCCCTGGCGGCGGTCAGCCCGGACGAGGTGAAGAGCGCGCGCGCCGCCGGTCAGGTCTACAAGCAGATCGGCGTGTGCGAACTGAAGCCCGATGGCTCGCTCAAGGCCGAGGTGCGCGTGCGGCCCGTGCCATCGCATCACCCGCTTGCCGGTGCGAGGAACGAGGAAAACCGCTTCATCCTCACGGGGCGGGACAACAGCGTGCAGGCGCTGTTCGGCAAGGGTGCCGGGCGCTGGCCAACCGCTGCTGCGGTGTTTGCAGACATCATGGACATTCAGCGCGGACTGTCAGAGCCTGCAGGCGTGAAACACGCCGCATCGGCGCGGTCCGGCGCACCTGCGCTCCTGAGGGCCTGACCGGTGGGCGGAAGGGAAAGGATGCGCGCGATGAAAACCGTCGCCAAAGCGAGTGCGCCTGCCAGTATCGGCAATGTGGGTCCGGGGTTCGACATTCTCGGACAGGCCTTTGAAGCCTTGCAGGATGTCGTGACGGCCCGCCGGGAGGAAAAGCCCGGTGTCCGGCTGGGATCTGTGACGGGACGATTGAAGTCCCTGCCGCCCCAGCCGGAACGCAATACCGCGCTGGCCGCCGCAAGCGCCCTTCTGGAGGCTGCGGGAGCGAAATTCGGTGTCACCCTGGACATTGAAAAGGGCGTGCCCTTGAGCGCCGGAATGGGCGGTTCCGCCGCCAGCGCGGTCGCAGCAGCGGTTGCCGTAAACGGCCTGCTTGAAAAGCCCTTCGCGCATGAGGACCTGCTCATGTACGCGCTTGAAGGCGAACGCGTGTCCTCCGATCCACCCCCGTGGGACAATGTGATGGCGAGCCTTCTGGGCGGCCTAGTGATCGCTGCGCGGCTTGAGCCAGGTCAGGTACGGCGCATCCCGGCGCCAAGCGGCATCGTCTCCATCATCGCCCATCCCGATGCGGAGATTGAAACCCGTGCCGCGCGCGGCATTTTGCGGCCGACCATTCCCATGGAGACCGTCGTCGACCATTCACGCCGTCTGGCCGCCTTTGTGGCAGGCTGCGCCGCCAACGACCATGAACTCATCAAGGCCGGTCTTGACGATGTTCTTGTCGAGCCGCAGCGCCGCTATCTTCTGCCGGCCCTGCCGGCGGTGAAGGCCGCCGCGCTGCAGGCTGGCGCTCTGGGTTGCTCCTTTTCCGGGTCGGGCCCGTCCATCTTTGCGTGGTGCGCGGAAGGTGACCGCGAGCAGGTGGAGGCGGCCATGCGCGATGCCTTTGCCGCCGAAGGGCAGACCGCACAGACCTATCATGCCCCCATCCGTTCGCGCGGCGCGCGGCTGGAGCCTGTCGCGGAGGCGGTGGGGTGAAATACGTTTCGACACGCGGCGGGCAGAGTGTCGCCTTGAGCGATGCCATCAGGCGTGGAGGCGCGCCGGGCGGCGGGCTTTACATCCCTCACAGCCTGCCGCGTTTCGAAGCGGGCGCTTTTGAACCTGGCCAGCCTCTCGCGGGTTTCGCGGAAACACTGCTGGCCCCGTTCTTCGAGAACGACCCGCTGGCCGAACATCTGCCTGCCTTGTGCGCGACAGCCTTCGACTTCGAGGTGCCGCTCGTCATTCCCGATCCGGCGCGGCCCGGGCTGCGGGCGCTCGAACTCTTTCACGGACCGACCGGCGCGTTCAAGGATTTCGGTACCCGCTTCCTGATGGGTGCGCTCGATGCGCTGGGTGACGCCGATGATCCGTTTACGGTGCTCGTGGCGACGTCCGGTGATACCGGCGGCGCGGCGGCTCAGGCGGCGGAAGGCCGCAAGGGTGTGCGCCTCGCCGTGCTTTTCCCGCGCGGACGGGTATCACCGTTTCAAGAGCATCAGCTGACCTGCTGGAACGACCCGGTGCGGGCCTTCCGGACAGATGGTGATTTCGACGCCTGCCAGGCGCTGGTAAAGCAGGCCTTCAATGACGAGGCACTGTCGCGGCGTCACCGTCTGACCTCCGCCAATTCAATCAATATTGTCCGCCTGCTGCCGCAAATGGTCTATCTGGCCGAGGCCGCCCTGAAGGTCTGGCGCAGCAGCGGCGTCATGCCCGGCCTTATCATTCCCAGCGGCAATCTGGGGCACGGGCTCGCGGCACTTTATGCGCGCGCGATGGGCCTGCCGATCGGACCCATCGTCATTGCCACCAATGCCAATGACACCTTGCACGACTGGAGCCAAAGCGGTGTCTATCGTCCGCGTCCGTCGGTCCAGACGCTCGCCAATGCCATGGATATCGGCGCACCGAGCAATTTCGAGCGCCTGAAACATCTCGAACCCGATCTCGCCGCGATCAGTGTCGAGAGGGTCGATGATGCTGCCTTGAGCGCGCGCATTCGTGATGATCATGCCCGCACCGGCTATGTCTGGTGCCCCCATTCGGCGATTGCCGCAGAGGCCTGGCACCGGCTGCCGGAGGGCGCGCGCGAACAACGCGTCTGGATCGCAGCGGCTACGGCTCACCCCTTCAAGTTTGCCGACGTGGTCGAACCCCTGACCGGGTCAGCCATCGCGCCCGGCAAGGCCCTCAGCTCGGTACTGGCGCGTCAGACGCGCGTCACCGACATAACCGCCAGCCTGCCTGCCCTGAGCCGGGCGCTGGACCGGGCGTTTGCCACTGATTTCGCCCCTGCAGGACTGACAGCATGACAAAAAAGCCTTCTCCGTCGCGGACCCTTGTAGAGGGGCCGAACCGTGCACCTGCGCGCGCGATGCTGCGCGCCGCCGGTTATGACGATGCCGCGATGGCAAAGCCCATGATTGCAATCGTGAATACGTGGACCAGCGTGACACCGTGCAACATGCATCTCAACACGCTCGCTGACCATGCGCGCGAAGGCATTCTCGCCGCTGGCGGCACGCCGGTTGATTTCAACACTATCGTGGTGACAGACGGCATCGCCATGGGCACCGAGGGCATGCGCGCCAGCCTGATGAG
>NZ_JBQLZR010000095.1:0-7190 GCF_052168375.1 Glycocaulis sp. | reverse complement strand
AAGACCCCGCAGAAGACATTGCCGAGGAGCCCGCATCATGAAGGAATTTCTGGGAAGCGCGCTCGGCCATGAACCGCGAAAGGCCGGATCGCTGCTCGCCATCGCATCGGGCAAGGGCGGGGTCGGCAAGACCGTTATCGCCAGCGCCCTTGCATCGGCCTTTGCCGCGCGTCAGGAGCGCACCCTCCTTGTCGATGGTGATCTCGGCATGGCCAATATCGACGTGCAGCTGGGCCTGACCCCGCGCGGTGATCTGTCTCGCGTGATGTCGGGCCAGATCGCGCTCGCAGAAGCTGTCACCTGCGTTGCAGGCGGCGCCGACATGACCGGCGGCTTCGACATTATTGCGGGCCGGTCGGGCTCTGCTGCGCTGGCGGGCCTTGAATCCGGCGCAGCCTCACGCCTTGCTGCCGCCATTGCAGCGGCCTCGATGACCTATGACCGCACACTTATTGATCTCGCGGCAGGCGCGGACCGGGCGACGATCCGTCTTGCCACTGCCGCTGATGACGTGGTGCTGATCATGTCGGACGAGCCGACCTCGCTGACCGACGCCTATGCCTTTGTGAAACTGCTTCGCTTACGCGATGAGGGCGCAGCGCCCTTCGTCATCATCAATAATGCGCCGGACAAGGCGGCAGCCGAAATGGCCTATGCCTCCTTCTCTCGCACCTGCCAAAGTTTCCTCGGATTCACGCCGCCGCTGGCGGGACTGATCCGCCGTGACACAAACGTGCCAAAGGCGATACGCGCCCAGAAGCCGCTGCACATGATCGCGCCCGGCACACCCGCCTTGCAGGATATCGAGGCCATTGCCGGCCTTCTTGCTGCGGGCGTCCAGACCACTTACGCTTGACCCAGCCCGGCGGGGGCCGGATCAACGTGTCCGGGGGGAGCCATGATTGAAGAATTTGCATCCCGGCTGGTAGCCGGGTTTTCGCCTGCAACGCTGATACTGGTGACGCTGGTATCGATTGTGGCCGCGCTCGTCATGCGCCGCTGGAGCCAGCTTTCAGCCGCCACCCTCTTTGCTTTCGGGGCAGATTGCCTCGCCCGCTACGTGCTGGAGCTCGGCGCAACGGACGGCGTACCGGTAAACTTTGCCATGGAGCTCGCCATGACCCGCCTCGACACCGGCGCGATCAGCGCCATGGCCCGCCCCTTCCTCTATCTCGGCGTCATCGCCAGCCTGTTCTGGGTGAAAAAGCGGTATGGCGGGAAGTAGGAACGCGGTTTCCTCCCCCGCCTGCGGGGGAGGTGGTCCGTAGGACCGGAGGGGGGAACTTGTTTAACCCCCCCTCGCCGCTTCGCGGCAATCCCCCGTGAACGGGGGGAGACAACGGACTGGCGATTACCAAATCCCCCAACAAAATATGCGGCGCGCGTCAGGGCAAACGCGCGCCGCAACAACGGTCAGGCAATGGATGCGGGATAAATCCCTAAGGGAGGATATCCACCGGCTGGCCGTCGATTGTGACCCGGGTCTCGATCACCTCAGCCGCGTTTTCGAACGCTTCGGCGGTGTCACGCCCTCCCATGAAGATCGCCTGACCTTCCGAGAGGACCGGCCCGTAAAGCAGGGTGCCTTCGGCATCATCGTCCGCCGTGAACTCGGACGCCATCATGATGCCGTCCCATGCCGAACGGATATCGGCCCAGTAACTGGCAGTGGCCGCCCAGTAGCGTTCGGCGTTCTCGACGCCGGAAAGCTCGGTGCGGCGATAGGTGTTGATGCCGTGTTCGCGCACCAGCTCGTAAGGCTCGCCATCGCGCAGGACCAGCTTTGAATTGTCCTGTTCGTGGGTCCAGCCCCAGTCGGTGATCGTGTGACGGTTCACCGCCGCGATCGTGTCATAGTCATCGCGCGTCGTGGCATCGCGGCGCGGCAGCGGACGCCAGGACACGTCCGGCGTCCAGGTCGAGGCATTGGGGGCGTGTTCCCAGCGGGCAAGGCCGGCATAGCGCGGGGAATCGTCCACCTGATAGACAGTCTGCGACCAGGCACCGCGTGCCTCCTCCGCGCTGACCTCTTCCATCTCCCAGGTGTTGAACCCGCGATAGGCCATCAGACGCGACGGTTCGTACTGCCAGTCCTGACGCCAGTGCTTGATCACCATCGGGTCTTGCGGATTACCCACCAGCAGCAGGTGCTGCAGCGAGATATAGCCCGGCTCGTCCGCGATCACGATGACCACTTCGCGTGCGGGCGTCTCGGTGGACGGGCGCAGCTCATAGCCTTCTGCGATGGGCAGGAACTCGGTGAAGGCAAACGTCACGTCGTACTCGCCGGCCATGGCGAGGATCGCCTGACGGTCGGCCTCTGACGGCACACCCGCCTCACTCTGAACCGTCATGCCGGACTCATTGAAGGCCAGCGCCATTGCCGGGGCGCCAAAGGCGGCCAGCGCAACAAGCCCGCCCGCCAGTCCTGCTACCAGTTGTTTCATCTGTTTCGCTCCTCGCGTCTGGATCCCCGGCTGCGGTCCGGCCCGGCTGGCGCCCGGCCCTGTGGCAGCCCTTTTCAGGTGTGATGACCGGCTCTTACGCCGCTCCATGTGTTTTTGCAAACGATTCTGACTTGCATTCTGATTTCTGTCTCGACATACATGCCGCAACTGAGAGTTATTCGCAACAAGGAAGCTGCAACATGTCGATCTCCGCTCACACCCGTCACGTCGCCGGAAACGGCTATGCCCGCCCCCTGCGCGCCGTGCTTCTGGCTGGCGCGGGCGCGCTTGCCCTCGTGCCCGCAAGTGCGTCGGCCAATGACACCGACACAGCGCAGGTGAACGAGGCAAGCGAGGTCATCGTCGTCACCGCCACGCGCACCCGCCTGCCCAATTTCGACTATCCAGGCCTCGCCTCCGTGATCGACATGGAATGGCTGGAGGCGGAACGCCCGTCCGATCTCGCCGACCTCCTGCAGGACACGCCCGGCCTGGAAGTTGCCGGTGGGCCGCGCCGCACCGGCCAGACGCTCTCGCTTCGGGGCTTCGGGCGCGAGAACATCGCCCTTCTGGTTGATGGCGCCCGCCAGAACTTCTCCTCCGCCCATGACGGCGTGCTCTTCCTCGATCCGGGGCTTCTGGCCCGCGTGGAGACGGTACGCGGCGCAGCCTCTGCCCTTTATGGCTCCGGCGCTTCAGGCGGCGTGATTGCGTTCGAGACGGCCAATGCCGACACCTTCCTTCAGCCCGGCCAGACGCGCGGCGCCCGCGCCTCTGTCGGCTATCGCTCCGGCAATGAGGAAACGCGTGGCTCGGCAGCCGTGTTTGGCCGCAATGATGCTGTCTCCGGCCTTGTCGCGCTGTCGGCGCGTTCGTCAGGCGATATCGCGCTGGGCTCCGGCAATGACCTTCCGGCCGATGACCAGGTCATCTCCCTGCTGGCCAATGGTGAGTGGCGTGTCAGCCCCGCACTGACCCTGTCAGGCGGCATCCTGTCCTTCCGCAACGAGGTGGAAGAGCCCAATAACGGCCAGGGCGCTCAAGTCGCCGCCGCCGGAAACCCGCTAATGCAGAAGGATGTCGAGGCGGACACATACCGCGCGGGCCTGCGCTTTGCCCCGGCAGACCAGTCGCTGATCGGCTTCGAGATGACGCTCTACCGCACCGATGGCGCCGTGGACGAGTTCGACCCGCTCGCCAGCCGCCGCGTGACGCGCGATCTGACCACGACCGGCATTCGCGCCGAAAACCGCTCCGAGTTCCAGCTTGGCACCCTGCCGGTCGCCCTCACCTTTGGCGGCGAGTGGTATGAGGATGAACAGACCGGCACCGACAGCGCCGTTCCTGCTGGCACGCGCGGCGGTGTGCCCAATGGCACGACGACTTTCTATGGTGCCTATCTGCAAGCCGAGACAGAGTTCTCCGCCGGCGGTCTTGGCCGGATTATCCTTCTGCCGGGCGTGCGCTGGGACAGGTTTGAAAGCGACAGCGATATTGGCGGCGCCAATGAAGACGAGGCCGTCTCCGCGCGCTTTGCCGCCACCTGGGCTCCGGTAGAGCCGGTGCGCCTCTTTGCCAGCTGGTCGGAAGCCTTCCGCGCGCCGTCCCTCAACGAGCTCTATCTCGACGGCACGCACTTCTCGCTGCCGCACCCGATCCTCGGTGCGCCGCGCTTTGTCACCAACGAGTTCATTCCGAACCCGGCCCTGCGCCCGGAGACGAGTGAAACCGTCGAGATCGGGGCGGGCTACACCCATACCGGCCTTCTGACCACGAATGACCGGCTGGAGGTGAAGGGTGCCTGGTTCCGCACCCGCGCTGATGACCTGATCAATCTGGCGGTCGATTTCGCCTTCTCGCCGACCTGCTTTGCACCGCCCGCCTTCGCGCCCTGCTCGGCCGGCACGTCCTTCTCCAGCAATGTGGCGAACGCGGAGCTGGAAGGCTTCGAGATCGCAGCGCTCTACCAGAACGGCCCGCTCACCCTTGCCGGCTCGGTTTACGAGGTGGATGGCGAGGACCGCAGCACAGGCGATCCCCTCGGTTCGCTGCAACCGGTGCAGGGTTATGTGCGCGGCGTGTGGAGCTTTGACCGCGCCGACATTGGCGCGCGCCTGAGCTTTGCGGGGGATTTCGACAACACTACAGCCGGCAACGAGCGTGACGGCTTTGCCGTGCTCGACGTGTTCGGCAGCTGGCAGCCTTTCGCCAACCGGAACGTGAGCATCAATGCAGGCGTCGAGAACGTGTTCGACACCGACTATGAGCGCGTGTTCGCAAGCGTCTCCGAGGCTGGCCGGACTGTCCGCCTCGACC
Source organism: Glycocaulis sp. (assembly GCF_052168375.1). Taxonomy (NCBI): domain Bacteria; kingdom Pseudomonadati; phylum Pseudomonadota; class Alphaproteobacteria; order Maricaulales; family Maricaulaceae; genus Glycocaulis; species Glycocaulis sp. The sequence continues at coordinate 2,427 of NZ_JBQLZR010000095.1, read as the reverse complement.
TCACCTGGACGGGCGGCTGGTAAGATTACGTTCCGGCACCGACCGGCCGGTTGAGGGACCGGCCGCGACAAGACCCCCGCACCTGTCCAGAGGGTGCGGGGGTTTTTCGGTTTTGACGGAAGGCGTTCTAATCAGTCACGCGGGCGCTATCGCGTCCTTCAGGCCGCAAAGCGGCCTGCAAGGCCGACCGGCCGCCCGAGCTCGTGCGAGGCGCGACGGGGCGGATGCCCCGGAGCATTACTGAGACTAGTGCGCCGCCCTGCGCATCCGGCCGGCGATCTCGTCCATCTCGGCCTGTTCAGCGGCGCGCACGGCGGTCTCGATACGGGCCAGACGGCGCTCTTCGAGAAGCTCGTACTTCTTCAGCTCCGCAAAAGCCGTTTCCAGACGTCCGCGCAATTCGTCGGCCTGGGCTTCGACCTCGCGTTCCGACGCGCGCAGATTGTCCTTGCGCTGGATCACAGAGCGCGCATAGGAGCCATAGGCGAGATAGCCTTCACGGCTCTCGCTGGCAGCCGCCTGTTCACCGGGCACGCTGGCTTCCAGCCGCTCGATCTGGTCGGCAATCGCCGCGCGGGCGCGGTCGATATCGGCCATCTGCTTTTGCAGCTCTTCCACCTTGAACCGGGCAAGCCGGATCAGCGGGGCATGTGAGCGTGTGCTCATCGTCTACTCCTTTCCATCCACCACAATCTCCGACAGGGCCGCAAAACTCTCCTCAATCGAGGAGGTCTCGTCTTTTCCCTGTCCGAGGAACGCTTCAAGCGGGCCGTTGAGCGCTATCGCGCGGTCGACCTCTGTATTGGACCCGGCGGCATACGCCCCGAGCCGGATAAGCTCTTCCATGTCGGCATAGGCGCCCAGAAGGCGCCGGCCTTCCACCACCAGCTCGGCCTCGCCGGGCCCATAGACTTCCGGCGCGGTACGCGAGATGGATTTGAGAACATCGATGGCCGGGAAGCGGCCGCGCTCGGCAATCGCGCGCGTCATCACGACGTGGCCATCCAGAATGCCGCGCACTGCGTCAGCAATCGGTTCGTTATGGTCATCGCCATCGACCAGCACGGTGAACAGGGCGGTGATCGACCCGCACCCATTCTCGCCCGGTCCGGCCCGCTCCAGAAGCCGCGGCAGTTCGGCAAAGACAGACGGCGTATAGCCACGCGTCGTCGGCGGCTCGCCCGCAGCCAGGCCGATCTCGCGCTGGGCAAGCGCAAAGCGCGTCACCGAATCCATCAGGCAGAGCACGTTGAGGCCCTGGTCGCGGAAATACTCCGCGACGGTAAGGGTCATGTAGGCAGCCTGCCTGCGCGACAGGGCCGGCGCATCAGAGGTCTCGGTGATAACCACCGCGCGCGAGCGGCCCGCCTCGCCCAGCACCTCATCGACAAACTCGCGTGCCTCGCGTCCCCGTTCGCCGATCAGGCCGATGACGATCACATCGGCGCTGGTGCCGCGCGTGATCATGCTCATCAGCACCGACTTGCCGACGCCGGAACCTGCAAACACGCCGAGACGCTGGCCCGTCCGCATGGGGGTAAAGGTGTTGAGCGCGCGGACACCCAGATCAAGGCGGGGACCAAGGGCGTCGCGCTGGTGAGCGCACGGTGGATTGCCCTTCACGGGATAGGCGCGCGGTCCTTCGGCCAGCGGGCCGTTGCCGTCGCGCGGCTCACCGAACGCATTGATCACCCGGCCCAGCCAGTTGGCGTGCGGACGCACGACAATGCCTTCCGGGTCGATACGGGCCGGAGCGCCAGCGCGGATACCCGACAAATCGCCGTGCGCCATCATCAGGGCCGTGTCGCCGCGAAAGCCCACAACCTCGCAGCGTTGCGGATTATCACCCGCCCCGACGAAAGCGCTGGCGCCTAGCGTCAGGCCGGCGCGAGGGCCGTCGGCCTCGATCAGAAGGCCATTGATTGCCCGCACGCGCCCCTTGAAGGTGCGCGTCTCGAGATCCTCGATACGGTCGATCAGGCCTTGCACAACGCGTCTCGCTCTTCGGGCGTGCGGCACCCTTCTGATGCCGGTCATGCAAGCAGTTAACACCATTGCGGTTTCAACCGCGTAAACGACACGGCAACGCCTCGCTCATACTTTCTCCACAACCCATTGCAGCCGGAAAACTGCTATCGTCGGCAAAGGCGCAGTGTGCATTATCAATGCGTTAACCGTGACCGGTGCTGGCAGGACTCGATTCCGCCACACGAGTCAAATGGTCGTTAACTTTCCTGTAGGAATTGTCGCGTCATTCTGCGAAGCACGTTAACCATGGGGACGACGCGCGGGGCATGTGATTCGCGCGAGCGGCTGCGGAGAGGGACCGATGCGGGTACTGCTCATCGAGGATGATCGCGCGACAGCGCAGGGCATCGAACTGATGCTGAAGTCCGACGGCTTCAACATGTACACAGCCGATCTGGG
>NZ_JBQLZR010000094.1:0-3049 GCF_052168375.1 Glycocaulis sp. | reverse complement strand
GCATTTTGCTCATGGATGAGGAAGGGAATGGATTTCAGCTGGGCGTGGGCGAGCGCGGGGAAAGCCGGATACCCGCCAAAGCCTGCGACGAGATCGGGGGCAAAGCGCTCGATGAGGCGTCCGGCGGCCGCAAACCCGCGGGCCAGACGCAGCGTGTTGCCCGCGGCGCGCGCCGGATTCTTCACGAAGGGTGTGGCAGCCTCGATCCGGTCGACCCCTTCGCCCGGAAATCCGCCCGCATGGCGCAGGCCCCGCTCGTCGGTGACGAGGCGAATGCGCCAGCCGGCCTCGACAAGCGTTTCGGCAACGCCGCGCGCCGGAAAGATATGACCGCCCGTGCCACCTGCCGCTATGAGAAGCCGTGGCCCGCTCATGCCGGCACCATCGCCCCGCCGCGCGGCCGTTCCGGCAGGTAGGCACCCGGGGTGCGCTTGGTCAGGGCCAGAAGCAGGCCTGCTGCGAACGCCAGCGACAGCATGGACGAGCCGCCATAGGAGACGAAGGGCAAGGTCATGCCCTTGGCCGGGGCCAGCTCCAGATTGACGAGAATGTTGATGAGGGCTTGTCCGCCGAACATCAGGGCGAGGCCGGCAACGGCCAGCTGGGCGAAATTGTCCGACAGGCGCATGGAGCGTGACCAGGCGCGTGCAAACAGGATCGCAAACAGGCCAATGATTGCCAGCGAGGCAACAAGTCCGAACTCTTCGGCTGCGACCGAGAATACGAAATCGGTATGGGCTTCAGGCAGGTAGCGCTTCACCTCCCCTTCACCGGGGCCGACACCGGTAAAGCCGCCACGGGTAATGGCATCAACCGCCATCTCGGTCTGGGTCGGGCCGCTGGAAGAGGCCGGTGCCAGAAAGGCCGCAACCCGGTCGCGAACGTGGCCAAGGAAGAGATAGGCGCCCGCCGCACCGCTGATCGCGACGCTGCCCAGAAGCACGGTGTGAAGCAAAGACAGCCCCGCTGCCCACAGCATGGCGGCAAATATGCCGGTCAGCAGGATGGACTGGCCGAAATCGGGCTGGCGGATGAGGAAGGCAATGGCCAGCACATAGATGCCAGCAGCAACAAGGCGTCCGGGCACCGGCGCGCCCTTGCTTTCTTCAGAGAACAGCCAGGCGGCAATGACGATGAAGGCCGGCTTGAAGAATTCGGACGGTTGCAGCGAGAAGCCGCCAAAGCGCAGCCAGCGCGTCGCACCATTCACCTCGTGCCCGGCAATGGCAACAACAATCAGGGCGAGGAAGCTGCCGACGAGGGCCAGCCCTGCCAGCCGGCGCGCCCCGCGCGGGCTGAGCGCGGCAATGCCCATCATCAGGATCATGGAGAGCCCGGCGAAGAAGAGGTGCCGGTAGAGATAGTAGAACGGGTCGCCGGGGCTGACGCGCTCTGCGGCGGCAGGACTTGCGGCCATGGACAAGGTCAGGCCGACCACCATCAGGCCGAAGACGGTAAAGAGCAGCGTCCGGTCAAGACCGAACCAGGCAAAGGCAAGGCCCGAACGGCTTATACCTTTCATGCGGCATCCCCTTTGGTTGCGCGCGCCAGAAGATCGGTGACGAGCTGGCGGAAAGTGTCGCCGCGATGCTCATAGCTTTTGAACTGGTCGAATGAGGCACAGGCAGGAGACAGAAGAATGACGGGCTTTCGAAGCCCGCTATCGGCGGCGTCCATGGCGGCAAGCTTCACGGCCTGATCGAGTGTTCCGGCGATGACATGGGGCACGCTCGCGCCCAGCTGGGTGGCCAGCATTCCGGCATCCTGCCCGATCAGATAGGCCTTGCGGATGCGGCGGAAGTAGGCCTTCAGGCTTTCAATACCGCCCGCCTTCGCCTGCCCCCCTGCGATCCAGAAAATGTCGTGATAGCAGCCGAGCGCCTGCGCGGCGGCTTCGGCATTGGTGGCCTTGGAATCGTTCACGAAAAGCAGGGAGCCGGCTTCGCCGACCCGTTCCTGGCGATGCGGCAGGCCGGGAAAGCTCGTGATACCCGCCACGGCATCGGAGACACTGACGCCCAGCGCGCGCACGGCTGCATAGGCGGCGGCGGCGTTCTGGGCATTGTGGGCACCCGGCAGGGCCGCTGCCCGGGCTAGCTCCATCACGGTTTTCACGCCGCTCTTTTTCTCCAGATCGTCATGCAGCCTGCCTGCGAGCGCATAGACACCGAAGGAAACAAGGCGCTGGCTGGAGACAGGGATCACGTTCAGGCCCGTGCGGGCTTTCTGGCGCGCGCACACCCCTGAGGTGTACTCGTCATCAACCCCGATAACCGCCGTGTCACCGGCCTGCTGATTGGCGAAGATGCGCTCTTTGGCGGCAAGATAGCCGGCCATGTCGCCATGCCGGTCGATATGGTCGGGTGTCAGGTTCAGGAAAACCGCCACCTGACAGCGCAGGCTCTCAATCAGATCGAGCTGGTAGGAGGACAGTTCCAGCACATAGATCGCGCCCGGTCTTGGCGGCTGGAGGCCCAGCACCGCTTCGCCGATATTGCCGCCGACACGCACATCCCGCCCGGCGCTTTTCAGGATATGGCCGATCAACGCCGTAGTGGTGGATTTGCCATTCGTGCCGGTAATACCAACCACCGTCACATCGGGCGTATCCGCGATGGCGCTGGCAAAGAGTTCCATGTCCCCGATGACCGGCGCACCGACGGCGCGGGCAAGGCCCACCAGTCGGTGAGGCGCAGGATGGGTCAGCGGAATGCCCGGCGACAGGACCAGAGCCGCGATGTCGCCCCAGTCGCGCCGGTTGAGATCGTCAAGCTCCAGACCGGCAGCGATGGCGGCTTCGCGCGATGCCTCGTTATCGTCCCAGGCCGAAACGCTTGCCCCGCCTGCCAGCAGGGCGCGGGCAGCGGCAATCCCCGTCCGGCCAAGGCCGAACACCGCAACGCGGCGTCCCCGATAGGCGGTGACAGGGATCATGGACGCAGGGACCTATCTCAGCTTGAGGGTGGAAAGACCGATAAGGGCGAGAACAACCGCAATGATCCAGAAACGGATCACAATGGTCGGTTCGGCCCAGCCCATCTTCTCGAAA
>NZ_JBQLZR010000093.1:0-3066 GCF_052168375.1 Glycocaulis sp. | reverse complement strand
CTGTTCAAGGAAGAGCAGGCCCGCAGGCTTGCCCACCAGAATGGAGCGGCCAATCACGACCGTGTGCAGACCGGACAGATCACCCAGCGCCTGGCGTGCCAGCCAGACACAGCCCGACGGCGTACACGGGCGCAGCCCGTCTGCGCCCAGCACCAGCCGGCCCGCGCTCGTGGCCGTCAGCCCGTCAACATCCTTGGCCGGATCAATGGCCTCGACCACGCGGCGCGCATCGATGTGGCCGGGAAGGGGCATCTGGACCAGAATGCCGTCGACCGCCGGGTCGTCATTGAGGGCCTGAACGAGGCTGATGAGCTCGGCCTCGCCCATGTCCGACGGACGCCGGAATTCCTGCGAGATCATGCCAGCGGCTTCCGTCCGCCGGACCTTGTTGCGGACATAGACATGGCTTGCCGGATCATCGCCCACCAGCACGACCGCAAGGCAGGGCTTGCGCCCGATCTGCGCCGTCAGTGTGGCAGCGCCTGCGGCCACGGACGCATCCAGCGCTTCGGCGGCCATCTTGCCGTCGATGAGGCTGGCAAGGCCCTCGCGGGGCTGGATGAAGGCAGGCAGGGTCATGCGTCTAGCCCAGTAGCGGGAAGAGCTGGCCCATGATGACCCACTCACGCACGAAGAAGATGATCAGGAGCAGCACCAGAGGTGACAGGTCGATCCCGCCAAGCGGCGGCAGGATGCGCCGGATCGGTGCAAGTACCGGCTCGGTCAGCGCATTGGTCGCACGCCAGATGGCATTTACGAACTGGTTGCGCGGATTGACGACATTGAAGGCAACCAGCCAGCTGAGCACGACATTCACGAAGATCAGCAGTACCAGAATGTTCAGTACCGGAATCACGAAATAGACGATGAGGGCCTGACCAAAGGACATCGGGGTCTCCGTCGGGAACGCACGCCGCAGCGCTGCAAGGATTGCGCGCCTGTCTAGACGCGCACAGCCCGGTCAGGCAAGGGCCCGGTCAGTGGCGGCCGGGAAACTCCGCATTATCGCGCCAGAAACGGCAGACCGCGTCAGCCACCTGCTGGTAACCGCCCAGGCTGTCGGGCTTGCGCAGATAGGCATTCGCGCCCGCCCCGTAGGCCTTGTCGATATCGCTGGGATGATCGGATGAGGAAAAGACAATGATCGGGACCTGGCCGATCTTGCGGTCATCACGCAAGGTCTCGATCACATCGTGTCCCGACAGGCCGGGCATGTTCAGATCGAGCAGCATCAGGTCAAAGCGGCTGGAGCGCAGGGCGTCGAGTGCGGCCTGTCCGCCTGGCACATGCATCAGGTTGGTGCCGCTCATGTCGGCGAAAGCCCGCTTCGTGAGAAACGCGTCGCTTTCGTCGTCTTCCACCAGCAGGAGCCGGATGGTTCTGGCCATATTGCCTCCCCCGGGTCTTTTCGCCCGATTGGTTACCGCTCGGCATCCTTGAGCTGGAAAGTGCCCGGAGCCGGCAGGGTCAGACAGAAGCGTGCGCCGTCGAGATAGGTTTCGTCCAGCCAAATTTCACCGCCATGGCTCTCTACGATCTCACGGCAGAAGGCGAGACCCACCCCCATACCGGGATAACGCGCGGCCTCATGCAGGCGCTTCATCATCAGGAAGATCGATTCCTTGTGGGCCGGATCAATGCCGATACCGTTGTCGGTCACCATGATCTCGACCATCGAATCGCCCCGCTCGCGGGCGCTGATCGAGACAATGGGCGGGCGGCTCGAGCGATACTTGATCGCGTTCGAGACAAGGTTCTGGAAAAGCTGGGTCAACAGGACCGGATCACCCTCGACCTCCGGCAGGCCCTGGCCACGCACTTCGGCACCGGCCGCCTCTATCTCGTCTTCCAGCGCAGAGATCACACCGGAAACGATGCGCGACAATTCCAGCGTCTCCGTCTGCGGCGGACGGTTCACCAGCTGGGCGTATTCCTGCAGCACCCGGATAAGCGTCTGCGCCCTCAACGCGCCTTCGCGCACCTTGCCGAGATGCTTCTGTCCGTCAGCGCTCAGCCGTTCGGTCTCCTCCTGCTCGATGAGCTGGGAAAACAGCAGGATATGGCGCAAGGGCGCCTGCAGGTCGTGGGCGGCGGCTGCGGCAAACTGGCGAAGGGCGGCATTTGCCCGTTCAAGATCGCGCGTACGCACGCGCACGCGCTGCTCCAGCTGGCTTGTCACGGCCATCAGGCGCGCTTCGGCTTCGTCACGCCGGCTGATCTCGGCATGCATGGCCGCATTGGAGCGCTGGAGCTGCTCGGTTGAAGGAAGGGCCAGCGCGCGAGGCAGGAGTGGCCAGAGAACCAGTGCCGTTGCCAGCGAAACCGCCGCCGTCGCAGCCTTGATCAGGCCGGAAATCTGATAATCCGGGTTCCACACCGTCCAGATGGAGAAGAGATGGGTGGCGCCGCACAAAAGGATGAACGCCACGAACAGCCACATGACCGGACGATAGACCAAGTCCGGCCGGCGCACCGAGAAGAGGGCGAGCGCAGCAGGGATGGAGAAGTATGCCAGCGCGATGACCGCGTCGGAAACCACATGCGTCCAGAGTATGGACGGCTCCCACAGATAACACATGCCGTGGGGCATGAACCCGTGCGTCGATAGTGCGTGCGCCATGCGGGCTTCAGGCCTCCCCCTGCCGTTCACGCACTATCTATGCGTGCGGGGCAAGGTCAAGCGGCGCTTTTGGGTATCAGCGTGTGCTCCATCTGCGGCTTGACAAGACCGGCTGGCGGGCACTACCTCCCTGCTCGCTTGCGATGTGGGGCCGTAGCTCAGTTGGGAGAGCGCGTCGTTCGCAATGACGAGGTCAGCGGTTCGATCCCGCTCGGCTCCACCAATTTTCCAAAAATGCTTTTGTCACCGCCCGGCCGCCAAACGCCGCGGATGCACGATTGTGCTTGCGAACCCAGCCGGTTCAAGTCCGGTCCTGCGCCACAATTTCACCTGTCTCTCAAAGCTGGACGCCACCTGTTGTAGTTCCCTACGGCGCGAATTCGGCGGCTGCGCGGGGGAAAGGGGCGGCAATAAGGCGGCTGCGCGCGTCCTCCGGTGCGCACGGG
>NZ_JBQLZR010000092.1:0-27320 GCF_052168375.1 Glycocaulis sp. | reverse complement strand
GGCCCGGCTGACGGCAGGGGCTCCTGCCATCGCCTACAAGACGGGCACGTCCTACGGGTTTCGCGATGCGTGGGCGGCGGGCGTGGCGGGCGGCTATGCGGTCGTGGTCTGGGTCGGACGGGCAGACGGCGCACCGCGACCCGGCGCAACGGGGCGGCAGGCGGCCTTGCCTGCCCTCTTTGATATCTTTGATGTGCTGGTCAGGCGCGATCCACAGGGCATCTCGCGTCTTCCACAGGGCCCCGTCCTGCCCGAAGCGCGTGGCCCGCTGGCAAGGTTCGAGCCTGATGCCATGGGGCCGGAAATCATCTTTCCGCCAGACGGCGCGGAAGTCTGGTCAGACAGCACCGAGCGCAGCTTTGCCCTGTCGGCGCGCGGCGGACGTGATCTGCGCTGGTATCAGCGCGGCGCGCCCTTGCCGGTTGATGCGGCTGGTCAGTCGCTCTGGCAGCCGCAAGGCCCGGGCTTCTACGAGTTGACCGTTGTCGATGGTTCGGGCCGCAGCGCCCGCACGCGGGTCAGGGTCCGCATGGCCGAACCGTCCTGAGCGCCGGGGGCTGGCGTGTGGCGCTCGGCGCGCTAGAAGAACTGGCATGAGCGCATCTGGAAATCTTGAAACGCCCTATGACGGCCCGCGGCTCTGGCTGGTGGGGACACCGATCGGCAATCTTGAAGACTTGCCGCCGCGCGCGGCGCGCATCCTGTCGGAGGTCAATGTCATAGCCTGCGAGGATACCCGCACCACGCGGCGCCTTCTGGACCTTGCCGGTATCACGCCGCCGCGCCTCATCGCCTGTCACGACCATAACGAGCAGCAGAGCGCGGCCGGTATCGTGAAGCTGCTGGAGCAGGGTGAGAGCGTGGCTCTGGTCAGCGATGCCGGTATGCCGGCGATTTCCGATCCCGGCTACAGGGTGGTGCGCGCTGTCATCGAGGCAGGCTTCGAGGTGAGTGCGGTTCCCGGCCCGTCTTCGGTGCTGACCGCCCTGTCGGTCTCGGGCCTTCCGACCGACCGTTTCACTTTTTTGGGATTTGCGCCGCGCAAGGGCGGCAAGCGGCAGCGCTGGCTGGAGCCGTTTGTTGCCGATCCGGCAACTCTCATCATCATGGAAAGCGCGCAGCGTCTCGCCGAGACGCTTGCCGATGCCGCGCAGGTGCTGGGCGAACGGCAGGGCGCGGTCGCGTTCGAACTGACCAAGGCGTTCGAGCGCGTGCATCGCGGCACGTTGAGCGAACTGGCCGCGCGCTATGAAGAGCCACCGCTGGGCGAAGCGGTGATCGTCATCGCAGGCGCTGTCGTGGTGCGTGAGAAGGTGAACAAGTACACGCCCGATGGCGGCAAGAAGAAGAGGTGAGTTGCCCCTACCGCGTCCCGTAGCGCAGCCGGGCAGCCATGGCGGCGAAATCCGGCAGGCGGGCAAGCTGCTTGTTGACGCCCGCCTTCACCTTTTCAAATTCCATGACATTGGCGATGCGCCGGTCGAGGAAGGCACGGGTCTGCGGCTTCTCCAGCTCGCGCTCGGACAGCCAGATGGCGAGCGTGGAGGTCCACACGCCCGTCAGTATGGCGCGCTTGGAATACCAGTTTGCATCGGTCGAGGTGTCGCCTATTGCCCGCCATATCATGTCGGACGTGTTCCACGCGAGCTCAGCACCCGTGGCAAGGCCATCGGGCAGGAGAAGGCGTGCACGGGCACGGGCCATTGCGTCTTCCTGACCGGCGGCAGCGTCGAGACGGGCAAGGACACTATCGCGAATACGCTCGCGGATCTTTGCGGGGCGTTCGGCAGAGAGAATCGCTTCTCGCGCCTGATCATCAAGCTCGCGCCACCAAAAGACGATCAGGCTCAAGACGCCTTCCGGGCAGTAGAGAGCTGCTTCGTCCTCGCTCATGCCCGCATCGCGGGCAGCACGCCGCAGGACACTGTCTGACCAGCCCTCGAAGGGCACATGGGGCAGAGCCGCCTCCAGAAGGCGCGCACGCGCGGTGTCAGCGCGGGAACGGTTAAGACGGGAGGCGGGTTCTTTGTCGGTGCTTTGCGTGCTCATGCGGCGCAATCTAGTGTGAAATTGGCTGCGCGTCATCGCGTCAGCATGCCGCGAGGCGTATGGACACAAGGGCAAGCCTCTGGTAACACCCGCGCCTCATCGCAAAGTTTCCGGCGGAACGGGCGATCGAAAGACGTGCGTGCCCCGCCAATTCGTGTTGGAGTTTGGGTGATCGGCAAGGCCGGACCCGTTGCAGGACCTGGGAGAGTAAGTCATCGTTCAGATCGTCGTGCGCGATAACAATGTCGAGCAAGCGCTCAAGGCATTGAAAAAGAAGATGCAGCGGGAAGGTACTTTCCGCGAGATGAAGCGCCGCAACCATTACGAAAAGCCGTCGGAAAAGCGTGCCCGTCAAAAGGCCGAAGCTATCCGCCGCGCCCGCAAGCTGGCCCGCAAGCGCGCCCAGCGTGAAGGCTTGCTGCCGCGCACGGCTTCCGCGCGCCGCTAGGCTCTGCTTACCCGTCAAGGGTTGAAAATCATTGCGCCGCGCCGGTGATTCCGGCGCGGCGTTTTGTGTTGTCCGGATAATTTTATTGACGGACTTCCGGCGATGGCCCCTCAATAGTGAACACTGTTCACCTTTTTTGGGAGGCTATCATGCTCCGACTGGCCAGGCTTGCTGCCATTGCCATTAGCGTTGGTACCTTTGCCTTCCTTTTCATCAATAACTCGTGGCGGGCGGATAATCTCTTTCTCGTCCCCGACCTGATCCTGTGTGCGCTGCTACTGGTGGCTGCCATATTGCCGGCCCGTCATGCCCCGGCCGCGCTTGTGTTTGCCTTCGGTTATACCGCCGGTGTGCTGTCCTGCTCTGTCGCGGACTATGCGGTGCGCGGTGAGCTGGGTATGGCCAGCCTGATTGGCGCACTCGTTTCCGGTCTCATGGCGTGTCTGCTCCTTCGCCAGCTCACCACGAAATCCGCCGGTTCTGCTGGCTAGAACGCATGTCCAGGCGGTGTGCGGTCGCGCATGGCGGCGCGGCGAGCCTTGTGGTCAGGCATCAGGCGGTCCAGCAGGGCATAGAAACGCGGGGAGTGGTTCATCTCGATGAGATGGCAGGCTTCGTGCGCACACACATAGTCGATCTCGTTTTCGGGGAAGGCGATGAGGCGGACATTCATGCGGATGACGCCGTCTGACGAACAGCTGCCCCAGCGCGATTCCTGCGCGCGCACCTTCACCAGAGGCGCCGGACGCCCCAGGGCTTCTGCATAGGCCCCGATCCGGGGCGTGTAGAAGGCCAGCGCCGTATCGGCCCGCCAGCGCCTGACTGCCCGGAACACCGCCGCATTGCGCAAGGCGGGGTCCATGCGTTCATCGACACGCACCTGCAAGCTGTCACCGTCCAGAGTTACGAGTGTGCGGGCGCGGTCATGGGCGGTGATTATCACCGGCAAGTCCCGGCCGAGATACCCGATCGTCTGGCCGGGTGCCCCGGTGAAGCGGGGCTGGGCCTTTGCGCTCCACTTTTCCAGGCGGGGCAATATCCAGCCTGCACGTGCGCGTGCCACCCGGTCGGCCTCGCTGGCCGGCGCGCGCTGGGGCAGGGTGATGACGAGGCCATCAGCATCAATACGCAGGCCAATCGTCCGGCGCCGGGCATGGCGCAGACGATAGGTCAGGCTCTGTCCTTCCAGCTCGATCGTACGGGTCTGCATGGACCCGATACTGTCCTAGTTCGGACGCAAGGTCAGCTGCCGGGCACCGTCCGGCGCAGCCTCGGGTGTCCAGTCATCGCGGATCTGGATGTACTCGCCGCGCGACCACAGCTCTGCCAGATCGGAATAGTGCGGCGAGAGCGGGTGGCCGGACTGGCCCGGACCATGGATGAAGCGCGAATTGTTGAGGTCGGAAAGATCGTAGATCGCCCGCAGCGAGGCCGCGTGCACGATGTCAAAGCCCTCTCCGGCATAGCTGAAATTGGCGACATTGACGGTGGTGCCGTCGCCGCCCACCGGTACGCGCACACTGAACATGTCACCGATCAGGGGCAGGGAATCCATCGGATGGGCGAAATAGCCCTGTGCGTGATCGCCCCAGCGCCAGGCGGACAGATCGCTGCCATTGGCGGCCGCAAGCTCTGCCATCGCAGTGTCGAGCGCGAGCCCTGCAACAACCGGGCAGGTTTCCACCGGCGACGTCGTGATGTTGTCGCACCAGGATGACGCGTCCCCGGTCAGCACGTCCTGCACGAAGACCGGGCGGGGTCCACGGAAATAGCGTGCCATGTCGCCCAGTTCGTCAGACCAGATCGCGTCAGTCAGAACGCGCAGCCAGGCAGAGAGGATGAGACCTTCGGGTTCATCGGCGTCTAGCGACGCATCCCAGCCTTCAAGGCGTGCGAGCGCCTCTAGTCCCAGCTCGCTTTCGGGCTGCGCGGCCAGCAGCGCAGGCAGGATGGCCTCGGCCAGGGCGGAGGTGACATCCATCTGCATGGTGGCAAAGCCCTCCATGGAATGGCGGCGGCGTTCGGCCAGCATGTCCTCGATGCGCACCGCGCGGTGTACCGCGTAGCGGCCCGGCAGCGGGTAGGGGTAGGCCGCACCCGCAGGCAGGTTGTTGCCGGACGCGATAGACCCGCCGGCCGGGTTGACGACGCGTGGCAGTTCCTCGAACGGCACAAAGCCTGTCCAGTTGCCTGCCTCGTCCCGGATGGGCAGAAGGCCGGCCGTGGTGTAGCCGATTGTCCCGTCGACACCGGCATAGTGCATGTTCTGCATCGGCGCAGTCCATCCACGCCCGGCCTCGACGAAATCGCTCCAGCCGGTCGAGCGCATGATGGCGAGCGTGGCATCGGCGACCCGGTTGCGCGGATCGGAAACGGTGGAGCGGCGCACCACAAGCGCCTCGCCATCATAGCCGGTCAGGTCGAAATATTGCGGGTCGAGGACAGGGCCTTCTTCGGTCTCGCGCACTGTCAGTTCGAAAGGTTCGCTGCGGCCACTGATGCGGATGGACTCCACGCGCGTGTTGGTGCGGGTGGTGGCGGCGTCGCGCTCGACAAGGTCGATCACCTTGAATCCGGTATTGGTATAGCCCCAGGCGCCGTGTGCATTGCGTCCGAGAGTAATGAAGGGCGTGCCGGGTAGCGACGCGCCGATGACCGGCCCGAAGCTGAGATTGAGCCGGGTGAAATACCAGATGGACGGCGCAGACAGGCCCAGATGCGGATCATTGGCGAGCAGGGGCGCGCCCGTCTCGGTGCGGTCCGCCGATACGACCCAGGCGTTGGAGCCAGGTTCATTGTCGGGCTGTGTACCCGCTGGCGGCAGGGTTTCGCGGGTGATCTCCCCGAAAGCGGCCGTGATGTCTTCATCCTTCAACGTGGTGGGTGCCCAGTCAGGAAACCCGGTCAGGAACTGATCGAGAAGGCTTGCATCGAGAGCGAGAGATGCGCGGGCGCGTTCGCGGTCCTCGCCCTCGCCGGCTGCAAGGTCGTCGGCGAGAACGATCACGACAGAAGCGGAATCGGCCAGCGTCCACGGTTCCGGGCGAGTGCGCAGGAGCATGTATTCCGGCGGATGATTGCCCTCCTCGAGACGGGCATTCACCCCGCTGACATAGGCTTCGATGGCGAGGCGCGCCTCGTCTGAGAGATTGGCCAGCGCGTGGCGGGAAGCTTCCGGAAATCCGTAGGTGCGCGCGCGAATGTCCGCTCGCAACGCCCGCTCTCCGAACAGTTCCGACAGGCGCCCCTGCGCTGTGCGGCGGTAGAGGTCCATCTGGAAGAAGCGGTCGGTGGCATGGCTGTAGCCAAGGGCGAAATAGACGTCTGCGTCGGTGTCGCCAAAGATATGGGCCACGCCGTACTGGTCGCGCACGATGGTGGCTGGCGCGGTGATGCCTTCAACACGTACCTCGCCGTCGACGCGCGGTTGCGAACCCGCAAAGCGCCAGCCCGCCCAGCCGGCAACTGCCAGCGTCAGCACCAGTACCAGCGCCACGACGCCGATAACGCCGCGTATGATCCAATTGGCCATCATCTTCCCCCTCGCACACGCGTCAAAAACCGGGCCCTCGCCGGTCCGCGTGCAAACTTACCCATCTGCCCACCGGTTGAAAGCGTGAACCGCCTATCCCGCCTGCAGCTTCTTGAAGAACTCGAACAGCTTGCCATAGGGCGGCGCCATCAGGCGGATCGGATGCCAGACAGGTGCGTGGAACACGCTGCGTTCATGGCAGAAGGTGCGAAAGCCCTCTTCGCCATGATAGGCGCCATAACCCGACGCGCCGGTGCCGCCAAAGGGCAGGTCCTCGACCGACAGGTGCAGCATGGGCACGTTGACGCCCACCCCGCCTGACATGGTCCGGTCGAGGAAGGACTGCGCGGTCGATTTTGACTTGGTGTAGATGTAGAGCGCCAGCGGGCGGTCACGTTCGTTGATGAAACGGGCAGCTTCATCCAGCCCGTCATGGCCGAGCACTGGCAGGACGGGGCCAAAAATCTCTTCCGTCATCAGTTTTGAATCTGCCGGAGCGTTCAGCACCACGGTCGGCGGGTAGGCATGATGATTGCCACCCGTGCCGCTCTCGGTCGGAACCTGCAGGACGGTTGCGCCCTTCTGGCGGGCTTCCTCGACCATCTCGCTGATCCGCTTGTAATGGCGTTCGGAGACGATGCCCGTATAGTCGTCATTGGTATCCGGGCCCGACCAGAAGGCGCCGGCATTGCCGATAATGGCGTCGGCCAGGGATTGCTCGGACCCCTTGGGCGTCAGGACATAGTCTGGCGCGACGCAGGTCTGCCCGGCGTTGAAATACTTGCCCCAGGCGATGGTCTTGGCGGCTTCCTCGATATCGAAATCAGGCGCAATGACGGTCGGCGACTTGCCGCCCAGCTCCAGCGTTACCGGCGTGAGGTTCTTCGCCGCAGCCTGCGCCACCATGCGGCCGACATGGGTCGAGCCTGTGTAGAAGAGGTGGTCAAAGGCCAGATCACAGAAAGCCTGGCCTACATCCGGCCCGCCGGTGATGACCGCGACATGATCTTCCGAATACAGCGTACCAAGCGTCTCTTTCAGCAGCTCGGCCACGCGCGGCGTGTACTCGGACGGCTTGATCATCACCCGGCATCCGGCCGCCAGCGCCGGGACCAGCGGCGCAAGGGCCAGCTGGATCGGGTAGTTCCAGGGCGCGACGATGCCGACCACGCCCTTGGGTTCGCGCCGGATATAGGCCTTGCCCGGTGCCAGCGTCATGGGCACAGGAACGGAGCGGTCCGACATCCAGCGCTTGAGATTCTTGCGGGAGTGCTTGGCCGTGGCGAGTGTGAAGCCGATTTCGGCGATCTGGGTCTCGGCGGCGGAGCGGCGGCCGTAATCAGCCGACACCGCTTCGGCGAAGGCGTCTGCCTTCTCCTTGACCATGGCTTCCAGCTTTTCCAGATCGGCCTTGCGCTCGGCATAGGGGCGCGTCTTGCTGGTGCGAAACGCCGACCTCTGGGCCTCGAATAGCGATTTCATCCGCTCGATCGGGGTGTTGGCCGCATCAGTCATGGGAGGTCTCCTGAGGTGTCTGGCATCTGGTATCTGGCAACGGGGGCATCAGGCGCTGGCGAGGATCATGTCGGCCGCGCGCGTGGCGATCATCATGGTTGGCGCATTGGTGTTTCCGCCCACCACGCGCGGCATTATCGAGGCGTCCACGACGCGAAGTGCCTTTACGCCGCGCACCCGGCACTCAGGGTCGGTGACGGCAAGTTCGCCAGTGCCCATCGCGCAAGTGGAAGTGGGGTGGTAGAGCGTCTCGGCATTGGCCCGGACATGGTCGAGCAATTCGGCGCGCGTGCCGTCTGCCTTTGCGGGCAATTCCAGCTCCTTGAACTCGCCATCAAAGGCATCGCTCAGGAGAATGTCGCGGGCGATCTCCAGGCAGTCTGTCATCACCTCCACATCTTCCTCGTGGTCCATGTAGTTGGGGTCGATGAGGATGGGGTCGTGCGGGTCGGCGCTTTGCAGGCGCAGCGTACCGCGGCTTTGCGGGTAGAGATGGCAGGCATGGATCATCATGCCATGGCCGGTCATCGTCTCACGTCCGTGTGGCGAGCCCCGCGCCGGGATGAAGACGAGCTGGATATCGGGCAAATCCCTTGCCCGGCGGGACTTCACGAACCCGCACCCCTGCACGGGATTGACGGTGAAATTGCCGCTGCCCGTCAGTGCCCATTGCAGGACGTCGCGTGCGGTCGCGGGAAACTTGGCGAGGGAATAGCCGATGGATTTTGCAGACCGTGTCGAGGCCCGTGCCATGATGTCGAGATGGTCCTGCATGTTGGCACCGACGCCGGGCAGGTCTGCCTCGACCGATATGCCATGCTCGCGCAGATGGTCTGCCGGTCCGATGCCCGACAGCATCAGGAGGTGGGGCGAATTGATCGCGCCGCCTGAGAGGATCACTTCCTTGCGGGCCTGCAGCGTGACCGGCCCGTCGGGGGTTTCGACCTCAAGACCTGTGGCCCGGCCCTCCTCGATGATGACCCGGCGCGCAAGGGCACCGGTCATGACGGTGAGGTTTGGCCGCGTCATCGCAGGTTTCAGGAAGGCATCGGCCGCCGAGCAGCGCTTTCCGTCCTTCTGGGTTACCTGATAGACGCCAAAACCTTCCTGGCGTTCGCCGTTGAAATCGTCATTCCACGGCAGCTGGCGGCGCCGGCAGGCCTCGTAATAGAGCTCGGTCAGCGGATTTACCGGGCTGATCGACTTGACGTTTAGAGGGCCGCCCTTGCCGTGCCAGGGCTCGCCATGGTTCTCGTTGTTCTCGACGCGCTTGAAGGCTTCCAGTGCGGCCTCCCGGCCCCATCCGGCCGCACCATAGGCGGTTTCCCATTCGTCGTAGTTTTCCCAGGCGCCGCGCATGTAGTGCATGGCGTTGATGGAGGAGGAGCCGCCGAGTGTCTTCCCGCGCGGCCAGTAGAGCTTGCGGTCCTGCAGGTTCTTCTGCGGCTCGGTCCAGTAATCCCAGTTGATGGAAGGGTCAGTGATCGCGAACTGCAACAGCATGGGGGTCTGGATATTGGCCTTCCTGTCCGACCCGCCAGCCTCGACCACGCAGACACGGATTGCCGGGTCCGCAGAAAGGCGCGAGGCCAGAACCGATCCGGCGCTGCCTGCGCCCGCGATCACATAGTCGAACACGGACGCGCCGGACATTATTCGACAGCCTCTTCGACAGGTCCGTCCATCTCCTCCGCATCGGTGCCCAGTGGCGCATCGAGCACGGGCTCTTCAATCGCTTCAGCAGGACCGGCTTCGCTTTCAAGCGGAGACACGGTTTCGGCGATGGCGCGCATGACGGCGAAGACCTCTGCGCCGAGGCGTCCCCATTGAGGGTCACCGGCATTTTGCGCGATCACCACGCCGCGCCGCTCGTCCACCCAGATATACTGGCCATAGACACCGGCGAAATAGTACTCGCCGTCATGGCCTTCCGGGATCCAGAAATGGAGGCCGTAGCCGCGCGGACCGTAGCCCGGCGTGCCACCGGGCTCATGCGCCGGAGAGACCGGGCGGGTCGCTTCGGTCACCCAGCCTTCTGGAAGCAGGCGGGTGCCGTTCCACACTCCGTCCTGCAGATAGAACTGGCCCATGCGGGCATAGTCTTCGCTGGTCGCCTGCAGGCAGCAATATCCGACTGCCACGCCATTATCGCCCGGCACGTGCTGCAGCCAGGTGGCATCGGCGCTCATCTGCAGCGGTCCCCATAGCCGCTCTTGCATGATTTCGGCGAGCGAACCGCCGAACACGTTGCGTACTACCGCCGAGAGCACCTGCGTATTGGTCGAGGCATAGTGAAGGTGCTCACCGGGCGTCTCGCCGCTCGCCCCGAAGGCGCGGGCAAGCTGGTCCGGGCTGCGGCCCATGATAAAGGCATTGAAGAAGAAGGGCCGCACGTCCGAGGGGCGCTCTGGCGAATATTCCTCGTTGAAGTCGATCCCGGCCGACATCATCAGCAGATGGCGAAGCGAAACGGTGCCGTAATAGCTGCCCTCATATTCGGGCGCATAGGTCGCTGCCGGATCATCCAGGCTTTCGATGAGACCCTCATCCAAAGCCATGGCAATGAGCGTTGCCACAAAGCTCTTGCCGACCGACCAGGAGGTGAAGCGGCTCTGCGCGTCGGCGCCGTAGGCGAAATACTGAAAGGCGATCTCGCCATCATGGAGGACCGTCAGGCCGGTCGCGCGGGCGCGCTCCAGATAGTCGGCGAGGGTGCGGGTCTCGCCGTCCCACTCATAGCTGACGTCAAGCGGCTGTACGTTGCGGGCAAGCGGCGCGGGATCAGTCGCAGCAATCGTCGCGCTGGGCAGGATTTCATCCATGCGCTGGAAGGTGGTGACATATTCCTCCGGATTGTCGAGCGCGGTGATGCTCGCCGGGGAATAAGGTGACCAGGGCCGGTAGTACCAGCCGGCCAAAGCCAGACCGGCAATAACGAATACGGCCAGCAGGCCGATCACGATACGCTTCATGCGCGCCTCCCCATGGTGTGCGGGCCGCTTGCGAATCCAGACGCGCGGCCTCGTCTATGCAGGGAAGTGAACACCTTTCACACCGCGATGGCTAGCCATCTCGCTGAGTGATGTGTCAATCGGCTGGCGAAAGGCGAAGGAGCGCGCCATTCTCCTCATCGGTGAGGACGTAGACCAGCCCGTCCGGTCCGGTTCGAACATCGCGGATGCGCTCGGCGCGGTCTGCCAGCAGGACTTCCTCGGCAATCGCCATACCGTCTTCGGTGCGCACACGGTGGAGCGCCCGGCCCGCCAGTGCGCCGACCAGAAGGTCTCCATCCCAGTTGGCGAAGGCCTCGCCGCGATATATCGCAAGCCCTGAAGGCGCGATGGAGGTGGGCAGCCACTCGCGGACTGGCGCCGTGTATCCCGCGGTATGCTCTGTGTAGGGAGAGATGCGCGCGCCGGAATAGTCGAGGCCGGAGGTGACGATCGGCCAGCCGTAATTATTGCCGCCCTCGATTATGTTCAGCTCGTCGCCGCCGCGCGGTCCGTGCTCATGCGCCCAGACCGTCCCCGTGGCGGGATCGACGGCGATGCCCTGGACGTTTCGGTGGCCATAGCTCCAGATATCAGGCAGGGCACCCGGCTCGTCTGCCAGCGGGTTTCCGGCTGCAGGACTGCCGTCCGGGTTCAGGCGGACAATCGTGCCGAACCGGTTTTCGAGATTTTGCGCTTCCTCGCGGAATTCGAACCCGTCGCCCAGCGTTACGAGAAGGGTGCCGTCTTCGAGGAAGGCGATGCGTCCGCCGAAATGGGCGCCGCCGCGCTTGTTCACGTCAGATTGCCAGATGATCTCGCCGTCCAGCAGCGCGCCGTTCTCGTAGCGGGCGCGGTAGAGCGCCGTGTTGTTGCTGGCATCGTTGCCGGTTGCGAGGGTCAGATAGACGAGATTGTCGCTTTCAAAATCCGGTGACAGGGCAATGTCGAGAAGCCCGCCCTGATTGCCGGTGTAGACGGGCGGCACGCCGGTTACCGGCGTTTCGGCCAGAACGCCGTCCACGATCAGGCGCAGGCGGCCCGCCTTTTCGGTGACCAGAACGCTGCCATCGGGCAGGAAGGCAAGACCCCAGGGGTGTTCCAGGCCATCTGCCACCGTCTCGACTGTCACGGCGTGGCCGGAATCGGGCTCGGGCAGGGTCACGGCCTCGCGATTGTCACCGCAGGCAGCCAGAAGCATCGCCAGCGGCGTGACGATGAAAGCCGAACGCCAGGCGAGATGAATGGCCATGATGATCCTCCGCAGGTCAGTCCAGGCGCGCCCATTGAAATCCGGTATTGGCCAACCGGCGCATCACGGGGCATCATGGCCGCAAACCGGATATCAACCAAGCCGGTTTCAGGCTGGACGCCGCAGGCGGATGCAAGCCGCCGGGCAAGACGGGGAGGCATGGCATGGCGTGGTTCAGGTATCCGTTTGGCCTGGTGCTGGCCGCGATATTCATGGCGCTGGCTGGCGTGATCGTGCAGACCCAGTTTGTCCTGTCAGGCCTGGCATCGGCTGGTGCGGAGATTTCCACCGGTGCCCGGATTTCCATGACGCTTGCCGACATGGCCGGCCTCGGACCGCTCTATCTCGTGTTCATCCTGATCGGTTTTATCATCGCGTTCCTGGCTGCGGCACTGGTGGTGCGTATCACGCCGCTACCGCGCACCATTGTTTATGGGGTGGCAGGCGCCGTGTGCATGTTTGTCATGCTGGCCCTGATGCGCGAGGTATTCTTCGGCGTTCCGGTCATTGCCGGCGCGCGCAGCCTTGCCGGTGAGGTGTCGCAAGCGATCTGCGGCGCAGCCGCGGGTGTCTTCTACGCGTGGGTCACGCATCGCAAAGGTTAATTTTTCCATCAGTGTGACGGGAATGCCGCACTTGGCTGACAGACCACTAAAGACCCGATGACAAACCGGTGAATTAGCGCCTAGAGTGCGCGGTGAGGCAATGCGGACACGCGAATCTGCAGGCTGAACACATCCAGAGGGGGAGGAACCCAATGAAGCGTTTTTCGAGAGCCGCCGTGCTCGGTGCAACGGCTTTGGCTGCCGGTCTTGTGAGCGCTGCCGCTCAGGCCCAGGTCGAAATCATCACTGTTACCGCCCAGAAGCGTGAGCAGACCCTGCTTGAGGCCCCTGTGGCCGTCACCGCCGTCACCGGCGAGACGCTGCAAGAGGCGCAGATCCGCGACGCGGCTGACCTGCAAACCCTCGTGCCGTCGCTCAGCGTCGGCGAGTTTGCAGCGTCCACCAACCAGACCTTCTCGATCCGGGGTCTGGGTTCGAGCTCGTTCAACCCCGGCGTCGAGCCGTCGGTTGGTGTGTTCATCGACGGCGTGTACGTTCCCCGTCAGGGCGCGTCGATCAACGACTTCCTGTCGCTGGAGCGTGTCGAGGTCATCCGCGGTCCGCAATCGACCCTGTTCGGCCGCAACACGCCCGCCGGTGTCGTCAGCTTCCACACCCGCCAGCCGGAATTCGAGTTTGGCGCTGAAGGCGAAGTGACGGTCGGCAATTACAATGCCCGCGTTGTCGGCGCGACGGTTACCGGTCCGCTGGTGCAGGACGTCCTGGCCTTCCGCCTCGACGGCAATATCAACCAGCGCGATGGCTTCATCGAGAACATTGACGGGCGCGAGTTCAACAATCGCGACCGTTGGAGCGCCCGCGGCCAGCTGCTGTGGGACAATGGCGGCGCCACGACGGCCCGCTTCATCGCCAGCGCCAGCAATATCGACGAAAACTGCTGCGCAGCACCGTTCTCGTTCGTTTCGCCGCTGGAGCAGTTCGCGCTGACCACGCTCGGTGCGACGCTGCCGACGCAAAACCCGCATGACGGCACGACCGCCATCAATGGCCCGCTGCGCAGCCAGGTTGATACCTGGGGCGTATCTGCCGAGTTCAATCATGATTTCGGCGCCTTCACGCTGACCTCGATCACCGCCTACCAGAACTACGAGGAAGACCAGGTCATCGATGCCGACTTCACCACGCTCGATGCCGCTGGTGCCCATCAGCAATTCCAGGAATATGACGCCTTCACCCAGGAATTCCGCTTCGCGTCCAACGCGGGCGAGAACTTCGACTGGATGGGCGGCCTGTTCTATTACAACAACTCGCTGACCTTCCAGAACGAGACGCCCTACGGCTCGCAACTGCAAGCCTTTGCTGACCTTGCGTCCGGCCTCGTGCCTGCGGTTGCCCAGCTCGCCGCTGGCCTTGGCCTTCCGGCCGGTTCGGGCATTCCGAGCATCTTCAACACGATCATCGGCGGCAATAACGCTACCGGCGTTGGCGCACTGGTTCCGACCCCGTCGGGCAACCCGATCCCGATCCTGCCGGCTGGCGGCTATCTGGCTGCCGGTCAGGGTCTTGTGAACGAGACCTACAATTATGACACCGAAGCCTGGTCTGCCTTTGGTCAGGTTGACTGGCGTGTGACCGACCGGTTCACGATCACGGCAGGTCTGCGCTACTCGCGCGAGACCAAAGACTATGTGCCGAACGTGACGATCAACGATCCGTTCTCGCAGCTGAACGCGATCCAGCTGGGTCAGGACCTGCGCCTGCCTAGCCCGACGACCTGTGCAGCCTTCCCGACCGGCGATTCCTGCGCCTTCTTCGTGCCGGCAATCCTGGCGGCCGGTGGTGCACCGTTCAATCCGGCAGTGCCGCTCACCCCGGCTCAGGCTGCGGACCCGAACATCAACTTCCTGCTGTCGCTGCTGGGTGGTTCGGGCCTCCAGTTCAACGTCGTCAACGCGCCGTTCCAGCCTGGTTCGCGCACCGACGAGAACGTCTCCGGCTCGATCATTTTCGGCTATGACTGGAGCGACAACCTGAACACCTATCTGAGCGTCGGCACCGGCTACAAGCCGGGTGGCTTCTCGCTCAACTCCAACTCGGCGGCGACCGGCATCTTCCAGTATGAGGAAGAGACCACGCTGAACATCGAGGTTGGCGTCAAGGGCACCGCCTTCGATAACCGCATGGTCTACGCCATCGCGGTGTTCGACCAGACCAACAAGGACTTCCAGACGGAAACCTTCGTCGGCGGCGGCTTCTATCTCGACAATGCCGGCGAAATCTCCGTGCGGGGCCTCGAGGTTGAAGCCACGATCGCGCCGACCGACAATCTGGTCATCGCGGGCGGCTTCACCTGGCTGTTCCAGAACCGCTATGAGAGCTACGAGTTCGGGCCGTGCCCGCGTACCTCGTCGCTCACCCTGCCGCAACTGGCCGGCAACCCGCTCTTCGCGGACTGCCTGGCTGACCGCATCAACCAGAACGGTTTCCGTGGCCGCTTCAACGACCTCTCGGGCGTGGACCGTGGCAACCCGGAATTCTCGGGCTTCCTGACGGCTGCCTACACCCAGCCGATCGGCAACAATCTCGAGCTGTCGCTGCGCGGTGAGGCGTCCTACGTGTCCAGCCAGAACCTGGCTGGTACCCTCACCCCGATGCCGACCTTCGAGCAGGATGCCATCACCCTGCTGAACGGCTCGGTGGGTATTGGTGCGCAGGACGGTGCCTGGTCGCTGCAACTGTGGGGCCGCAACCTCTCTGACGAGGAATACTTCCGCGGTACGTTCTTCTCCGTGGGTACGCCGGGTCCGAGCACCAACTCCTACCCGAGCAATCCGCGCACCTACGGCCTGACGCTGCGGGCGCGCTTCTAGACCTCGCCTACCCCTTTCGGGGATGATCGGGCCGGGAGGGCGACCTCCCGGCCTTTTCGTGCCCGTTGGCCGGCTACGGTCTGGAAAGGGCAGACCTGCCACCCGGATTGACGGAGACATTCATGGTTCGCTGGGTACTCAAATGCCTTGCTGTCCTTGCAGGATTGCTGCTGATCGCTGTACTGGCAGCGCTTTTCATCGGGCGGTCCCTGTTTGCCGAGCCGGGTGTCGAGCGCCTTGGGTCGGTCCGCGAGGCGCTTGGCGAGGCCGGGGTGCTCTTCGTGTTCGCTCACCCCGATGACGAGATCACCGCCAATGCGCTGATGGCCCGCGCGGTGGATGAAGGCGTGCCGGTTCACCTTTTCACCGCTACGCGCGGAGAGGCCGGCACCCAGTATCCGCCTGTTGTCGACCAGCCCCATCTGGGCGTGGTGCGGGAGGCAGAAGCCAGAAAGCACGGCTTTGCTCTGGGAGTTGCCTCGCACACCGTGCTCGATCTGGGCGATGGTCAATTGCGCCAGCGCCCGTTCGACGAGCTGGTAGAGCGCGTCGCTGCCGAAATCACGCGGACGCGCCCGTCCGCGGTGGTCACCTTTCACCCTGAGAGCGCCATATCACTGCATCCGGACCACATGGCGATAGGCGAGGCGGCGCGCCGGGCCGTCGAGGCACTCGGGGAAGAGGCGCCGCGCCTCGTTTACGTGCTGGCACCGCGCCCCGGACTTCGCCGATTTGGCGGCGAGCGCGGGCAGCTGATTGCCGAGATCCAGCCTGACCCGGATTTCGCCGTGCCGTCGCCCTCACGGGACAAGCAACGTGCCTGGCGCATCCATGAAAGCCAGTCGCGCTATCTTCAGGCGACTTACGGTATCGGTCCGCGCGTGATGTATGCGCTTTGGACAGAGGAGTATTACGCCTTTGCCGGTCCAGCTGACTGACAGACTGGTCAATGGCTTGCGCTGGGGCGTCAAAGTCCGCCATATTCCAGCGTATGGGTGACAGTCCGCTTGCCATACTCGCAGTGCTTGGCGTTTCCGCCTTGGCGGTCAGCGCGCTGATTGTGCTGAACCGGCTTATCGGCGGATGGACGGATATCCGTTTTGACGATCTGGCCTTGCCATCCCGGCGGCTCGAGGAAGATGTGACGGGCTTCCGGGCCGGTGAGGGTGTTCTCAGCTCCGACCGGCTCGCAGCCCTTGTGATGGAAGCGGGCGGAGAGCGGCTCGGACTGGTATTGGCACGGGCAAACCGGTCGGTTACGCGCGCGCTGCGCCCCGGCGAGATTTCCCGCATCGAGGCTGATGGCCATCGCTTCCATATCCATTTCGACGACTTCACCCTGCCGCGGGTGACAATCGATCTTGATGAAGATGCGGCCGCTGGCTGGGGGGAGCGGATGCGGGCCTTCGTCCGCCAGTCATCACCGGCCGCGCATGGAGAGGCACATGCCCGAGCTTCCTGATCCGATCCTGATCGCGATACCTTTCTTCGTGGCGCTGATCGTCGCGGAGATGATCTATGCGCGCTTTACCGGAAATGCCGAGTTCGAGCCCAAGGATACCGCCGCAAGCCTCGCCATGGGGCTTGGAAACACGGTTTCAGGCGTACTTCTGGGCTTCGTCGCGCTCAGCTGGTTCACCTGGATCGAGCAGTTCGCGATCTTCGATGTCGGCTGGGCCTGGTGGGCCTTCGTCCTCTGCTTCGTGCTCGATGATTTTCTGTATTACTGGTCCCACCGCTTTGCCCACACGGTGCGCTGGTGGTGGGCGGATCATGTGATCCATCACTCGTCCCAGCACTACAACCTGTCGACAGCCCTGCGTCAGCCCTGGCTGAGCCCGCTGACCTTCAAGTTCATCTTCTTCGGCTCATGGCTGATCGTGCTGGGCTTTCCCATCGCGATGGTCGCCTTCGTGGGTGCGCTGAACCTGGTCTACCAGTTCTGGATTCACACCGAGACCGTAAAGCGCCTGCCTGCGCCGATTGAATGGCTGTTCAACACGCCGTCGCACCACCGCGTCCACCATGCGACGAACCCGCTCTATCTTGACCGCAATTACGCCGGCGTATTCATCATCTGGGACCGGATGTTCGGGACGTTCCAGCGCGAGCTGGACGAGGAGAAGTGCCGCTATGGCATCGTCAAGAATCTCGGCACCCACAACCCGATCCGCATCTGCCTGCATGAATGGGTCGGGATCGTGAAGGATGTCAGTTCTGCAAAATCCTTCCGTGATGCGCTTGGCTACTGGCTTGGTCCGCCGGGATGGTCGCCCGATGGCAGCCGGGACAGCTCCAGGATCATCAAGCAGCGCTGGGCCGAGGAGCAAGCGAGGCGCGGTGGAGCCGCAACGGGCTCTGGTGAAGATGATCCGGGCACGCCGGCGCCCCGGCCTGCCGTGGCACCCGCCGAATAGGCTTTACGGTCCTTCGACCACAAAACCGTTGGCCTCCAGCCGCTCGCGCACGCCATTACCGCTGCGCAGCCAGCCGCGCGCGGTGATGACGGCGAGCGTCACTCCGCCCTCTGCCAGGGCTGCCTCCATGGCCGTCTGCCACTGGCCGGCATAGTCTATCTCGTCGGAATACTGACCCCCGAGCGTGCTGAGGCCCCCCAGCTCCCGCTCGACCGCGAACTGGCATTGCCGGGCATCCGCGGTGTCTTCCAGCCCTGCCTGCAAGGCACTGGCATCGCCGCGCGCCCAGCTCTGTGCCACCAGCCAGGTCTGCGGCAGGCCCGAGGTTGCAAAATCAATCGCCTCCTCAATGCAGACTGTGTTCGTTTCAGCAGAAAAATCACCGGCGCGGCGCATCAGGTCGCTGATGTCAGAGACGGCAAGCGAATAGGTCTGGACCGGACGGGTCGGCACGCGTGCCCGGCGGGCGAGGCGCGCCACCGCATCCGTCACGCTTTCGGAGCTGCTGACGCCTATGCTGGCTGCGGCTTCCCCGATCAGCATGTTGGCCTGGAAGAAGGGGTGCAGACGGCGCGTATCGAGGTTTGCAAGCTCGCCTTCCAGCGCATCCTCGCTGACCGGGTCCAGACGTGAAACATCGCCGGTATCGCCGCCATTGCGGCGTTCCTGGCGCAGCCGGTCACGGCGCACGTGTGCGGTGGCAAGGGCGGTGTCAAACTGTGCAGCCAGGTCAGGCCCGACGCGGTCCGCCAGGGTCGTACCGCGCGGCATGAACAGGCGCGAGCGGTTGAACAGCACCGTACGCAGCATCATCGCCACGATCCGGGTTGTGCTGATGGCTCCGGCATCAATCTCGAAATCGGTCAGAACCAGGCTGGCTTCCTCGAGCACGCTCTCCACCGGCCGGTCATTCCATTCGAGGCCCTCGGGCAGCCAGCCGACGGTCGCAAAAACATATATCTCGCCGGGGCGCTCCGGATGTGTAACCCGCCAGAGCTGTGGTCCGGATCGTTCACCCCGGACCACGATAACCTCTTCGGGAGAAGCCGGACTGGCCGCGCGGTCCTGATGAGCGAAGGCCGGCATTGCGGCGAGGCCAATGAGGAGGGCGGGGAGCACGGCGCGCAACATGCGGG
Source organism: Glycocaulis sp. (assembly GCF_052168375.1). NCBI lineage: Bacteria > Pseudomonadati > Pseudomonadota > Alphaproteobacteria > Maricaulales > Maricaulaceae > Glycocaulis > Glycocaulis sp. The sequence goes on along the minus strand of NZ_JBQLZR010000092.1, from coordinate 8,545 downwards.
ATGTCCTTTCAGAGCGGTCCCTACCCATGTGCGAGGCGGTCTCCGCGCGCCAGTGAAATCCTGTTCACAATATTTCACTGACTGGTTAGTCAGGGGTAGACAGGCTGCCTATCCCTGCGTCATGCTCCACAAGTCCGGAGAAACCTTTCGCTGGACACAACGAGGACCGGGCAGCGCCCGGCAACAGACCGCACGCGCTGCACCAGGCCCCGCTACGGAGGAGAGCTGAAGCGATGACGGCGTTGCGCGATCTGTACCCGATGCCCGGGATCGATGATCACTGGCATGTTCCCCAGCAATTTGATGCCGTCTTCGACTGGCGCTTCGATGAGGGCCGCACGACGCTCATGCACCTTTACCAGAAGGGCAAGGACATGCAGTGGGATGCGCTGAGCCGCATCGACTGGACGCAGGAGCTTGATCCGGAAAACCCGATGCAGATGCCCGATGAGGCCGTTGCCATCTACGGCTCTGACATCTGGAACAGGATGACCAAGAAAGAGCGCATCAATCTGCGCCGCCATACTCAGGCCTGGAATATCAGCCAGTTCCTGCAAGGTGAGCAGGCAGCGCTGCTGGCCGCGTCGAAGATTGTTTCTTCCGTGCCGGACCTCGATGCGAAGTTCTACGCCGCCACACAGGTGATGGACGAGGCCCGCCATGTGGAGGCCTACCGCCTGCTGCAAGGCAAGTTTGGCGTCGCCTATCCGATGACCGATCCGCTGCAGGAACTGGTCAATGATGCACTTCGCGACTCGCGCTGGGACGTGACCTATCTGGCCATGCAGGTCGTGATCGAAGGGCTGGCGCTGGCAGCGTTCGGCACGATCCGAGACCTCGCCCAGAACCCGCTGGCGCGCATGGTCAACGCCTATGTGATGGAAGACGAGGCGCGCCACGTCGCCTTTGGCCGTCTGTCGCTGCGCGACTATTATCCGCAACTGACCCAGAAAGAGCGCGACGAGCGCGAGGAATTCCTAGTCGAGGCCTGCTATCTCATGCGTGACCGCATGACCCAGAGCCACGAGCTCTACGACGTGCTCGATCTGCCGGCGGCAGAGTGCAAGGAGTTCGTTGAAAATTCCGAGATCGTGAAGCTCTACCGCACCCTTCTCTTCCAGCGCATCGTGCCGATCGTGAAGGATATCGGCCTGTGGGGGCCGCGTATCCGCAAGGCCTATGAGGACATGGGTGTGCTGCACTATGCCGAGCTGGACCCGCAAACCCTGCAGGATGATGATGAGCGCATCGCCGCGCAGATCGATGCCGCCAAGGCGCGCAGCGATTACGTGCATGCGGTCGCGGGGCTGGCGGAGTAGGGATTAGCGCCAGCCTGCCGGGTTGGTTGCCGCCTTACCCCTCATACGCTGCCTTGAGGGCCGCGATATCGAGCTTCTTCATCTGGAACATGGCTGTGCGGGCGCGGCTGCGTCCGTCCGGGTCCGGTCCGTTGATGTAGTGCGGGAGGTCCTTCGGGATGATCTGCCAGCTGAGGCCATATCGGTCGACCAGCCAGCCGCATTGTTCTGCCTCTGGCACGGTCGTCAACGCATTCCAGATGCGGTCGGTCTCCGCCTGGCCGGAGGTGAAAACCTGTATCGACTGGCCGGGCGTAAAGCCAAAGCCGTGATCCATGGGCGAGTCAAAGGCGATGAAGGGCTTTCCCGCAATCCGGTACTGGCCGTGCATCAACAGGCCCTCATTCGCGCCCGTGCCCTGGGGATAGTGGCTCACCTCGACCGGCTCAAAGCCGCCGAGGATTTCGCCATAACGAGCCATGGCTTCCTCGGCCTTTCCAGCCGCGCCTTGCGTGAACATGAGGGCCGGGACGATTGTCTGGTTAAGCTTGCCCGGATCGGCCGTCATCAGTTGCCAGCTGACCCCGAACCGGTCCTGAACCCAGCCATAATGCTCGCACCAGGGGTAGCTCCCCAGCTCCATCATGGCCTTGCCGCCCTCCATCAGGGCTGACCAGAGGCGGTCGATTGCTCCCCGGTCATTGATGAAGACAAAGAAGGACATGGACGGGTTGGGGGTGAAATGCGGCCCGCCATTCAAGAGCATGATATCCTGCCCTCCAAGGGTCAGCTCAATGCTCATTACGCTTCCGTCGGCCTGTCCGTGATGCTCCACCCCTTCCGGGCTGAAGCGGGCGGTCCGGGTGATCGCAGCATCAGGGAAAAGGCCGGCATAAAAATGCGCAGCCTCTTCGGCCCATCCGTCTGACCAGATGCATATCGCGGTGCTTGCCATGGTCGTGCGTGCCTTTCGGGCTAAAGGTCAACCACGGGGATGAAACCGCCATAGATCATCCGCTTGCCATCAAAGGGCATCGGATTGTGTTCAGGGCTGAAGCGAGGGTCTTCCATCGCCTTTGCCATGCCGGCCTCGCAGGCTTCCTTCGAGGGCCAGACATACCAGGAGAAGACGACCGTCTCGTCCGGCTTCGCCTTCACGGCCATCGGGAAAGAGGTCACTTCGCCATCGGGCACATGATCGCCCCAGCACTCCATGCATTTGAGAACGCCGTACTCCTTGAAAACTTCAGCGCCTTCGCGGGCATGCTTGATGAAAGCCTCCTTGTTGGCATTCGGTACGGCAAGCACGAAGCCTTGGATGTATTGAGCCATTTTCCTGTCCTCCCTGACCTAGCTTGTGGTTTTTGAAATCAGGCCTCGTTGAAGGCCCACTGGATGTCGAACGGGTCACGCATCAGGCCCCAGCGATCACCCCAGAACTGTTTCTCAAATGGCATGACAATCTCGCACCCTGCCTCGACAGCGCGGTTCCAGCGCGCTTCGGCATCACTGACGACGATCTGCAGATGCATGCCCTCGCGCTGAGGGGGCGTGGCGGCGTAATCGGTCATCATCATCGTGCCGCCATTGATCTCGATCTGGCAGTGCGCGACACGCCCGGCACTCTGGCCGGGAACATGGCCGATTATTTTCGCGCCGAGGGCCTTTTCGTAAAAGGCAGCCGCCTCGAGCGCGCGCCCGCCCATGTCCAGATAGGGGATCACCCCTCTTGTCGTGTCGGGGTTGGCCTTGGCCTGGGTGAGATCGGTCATGTTTGGTGTCCTCGCATTCGGGGCGCGGTCAGAAGCTGCCAGTGCGGACAGGTCCTGCGGGCTTGTAAGTGCTGATGATGACGCCGGACGGGGCCGCCTTGGAGCGGATCAGCTGGAGTTCGGTGGCCGCGGCCGTGCCGGAGAACAGCCGCTTTCCCTTGCCGAGCAAGACCGGGAATACCAGCAGGACCAGCTCGTCGGCGAGGCCGCTGGCGATCAGTACCGGCGTCAGCGTCGAGCTGCCCCAGACGATGAGATCTGGACCTATGCCAGCTTTGATCTCGCGCAGGCGTTCGACGATATTCGCGCCAAGGCCGTCGGCAGGTCCCCACATCAGACTGTCAGGTCTGCTCGTGGCGACATATTTTCTGGCGTTATTGAGGTTGTCCGCCATGGCGTCGGTCTGGCCGGGCCAATGTGCCGCGAAAATGTCATAGGTGCGCCGGCCGAGGAGCAAATCGGAACCGTCCGGATGCGCCAGTCCGATGGCCTTGCCCACCTCCTCGTCGAAATGCGGAAAGGCCCAGCCGCCATGGCTGAAGCCGCTTTCGGGATCCTCCTCCGGCCCGCCAGGCGCTTGTATCACACCGTCCAGCGATATGTGCTCGATGATCCGGATCGTTCTCATGCGGCGCTCCTTTGCCCTGAGGGCGCAGGCGCGGCGCCGAACAGGAATTCGAAATAGCGTTTCAGATGAACCACAGCGTCCAGCGCCGGGCCCTTGTCACCGGCCGCCTTGGCGGTGATGAACCCGCCCTGGAGAACCGTCTGGGTGAAGAGCGCGAGGCTTTTTGCCGACAGGGGCGCGCCCAGCCCGCGAGCATCCATGGCCGCCTGAATGTCAGCCTCCAGCGTGGCGGCATGCCCGGTGATCGACCGGTTGCAGGCATCGCGAATGGCGTCGCTGGAACCATAGGCCTCCTGCACCATCGTCCCGGCAAGGCAGGTAAACTCGGCCACCTCGCCGTCGATCAGTGCGCCACGGAAATCGAGATAGGCCATGACCCGGTCCAATGGATCGGCGGGCTGGTGATAGGGCGCGCTTGCAAACAGGGCCGATGTCGTCTCCGACCAGTAATCGGCCGCGGCTGCGCCCAGCGCTTCCTTGCTGTCGAAATGATGAAAGAAGGCGCCCTTGGTGACGCCCGCCGCCTTGCACAGCGCATCCACGCTGGTGGCGGCAAAGCCTTGCTCTCGCACCAGCTTCAAAGCGGTTTCAAGAAGCCGGATGCGTGCTTCCCCGCGCGGTATCCGGGCTTGCTGCAAAGAGGGCTCGTCTGTTTCCATAGATAGAACATACCAACCGGTTGGTATTTGACAAGCGGGATCTTCCCACTGGTTCCGCCTATGGGCCACTCCGAATGGCGATGCGTGAAGGCCGGGCGGTGATGCCTGCCGGTGAGGCGGAGCGGCATGACGTCATTTCTGGTTTGCGCAAAGTGGCTTGCCGGCCTGCCCGCATGCGCCTAGCGCACGTAGCTGGACAGGGGAGTGCGATGTACACCATTCGCGAGGACGATCTTGAGGGCGAACCGGTCCGGGCGCTTCTTGCCTTTCACCTGGCAGGCATGCAGGCCGGGTCGCCGCCTGACAGCGTGTTTGCGCTGGACCTTTCCGGCCTGAAACATCCGGCCATTACCGTGTGGACGGCGTGGCGGGGCGATGAGCTGGCGTGTGTGGGTGCACTGAGGACGCTTTCAGCACGCCATGGCGAAATCAAGTCAATGCGGGTGCATCCCGGCTTCGCCGGACAGGGAGCGGGAGCTGCCATTCTTGACCACATCATCGCCGCAGCGCGGACACGCGGCATGGTACGGCTCAGCCTTGAAACGGGGCGTGCGCCGGCATTCGAAGCCGCCATCCGTCTCTATGCCCGGCGCGGCTTCCTGCCGGGTGACGCGTTTGGCGATTATCCGCAGACCGCGTTCAACCAGTTCTTCCATCTCGATCTGGAAGCGGTGGCCTAGAGGCCGGCAATCACGTTTCTGACGACCTTGAAGACGGGTTCGCTCATGGCGTGCCCGTGCGCAGGCACGATGGTCAGGCTGGCATTGGGCGCAGCGCTTTTCAGGTCGAAGGCCGACTGCAGCGGGCAGACCATGTCATAGCGGCTGTGTACGATATGGACCGGCATTGTCAGGCGCGCGGCTTCGTCCAGCAACTGCCCTTCGGCAAGGAAGCAGCCTTGCGTGAAGTAATGCGCTTCGATCAGCGCGGTTGAGACCAGCTTGTCGCGTCCCTTGTTGCGGCAGCCCTGCAGTGCGCTTTGCGGCGTTGCCTCCAGATGGGAGAGCAATTCCTCATAGGCCGTCCAGCGGAAGATCATGCTGTCTGCCAGTGCTGTCTCATGTTCTGGATCATCCAGCCGGGCAAGCAGCGGCGCTCCGGCTGCCAGTTCTGTCTGCATGGCGTCCAGCGCCCAGCGGGCGAAGGCTGGTGGATCATCGTGCAGCGCTTCGGGCACGCCACGCATCAGCCAGTCATGGGCGTCGGGATAGACTGCCCCTGCACCGGCTTTGCCATGCCACCAGTCCAGCTCGCGCCGTGTGGCGAGGAAAACGCCTTCAACAAGAAGGTTGGCTGCGCGCTCAGGGTGGGCCTGTGCATAGGCGAGCGCCAGGGTGGAGCCCCAGCTGGCCCCCATCACGCAGTCGAAGTGTGTGAGGCCCAGATGTTCGCGCAGCGCTTCGATATCCGCGATAAGGTGCGCGGTAGTGTTGGCGTGGAGCTCGAAGAGCGGTGCTGACCGGCCGCAGCCGCGCTGGTCGAACTGGATGGTTTCCCAGATCGACGGGTCGGCATAGCGGCGATGGCGCGCCGTCGCGCCGGAGCCCGGCCCGCCATGCAGGAAAAGCAGGGTGCGCCCGCCCGCCTTGCCGGACCGCTCCCAATAGAGGGAGTGGCCGTCAGTGACAGGCAAGAGCCCCGCCTCGCGGGCGGCGATATCCGGAAAGAGCGCGCTGTGCAGGCTTGTTTCGCTCACACTCAGGACCGGTCGGGGCTGCGCGGTGCGGTGAGGTTGGCGATCAGGTCACCAGCCATGGGGAAGACGATTGTGTTGGTCCCTTTCTGGCCGATATCGGCCAGCGTGCCGAGATAGCGGAGCTGCATCGCACCTTCCTGCGTGGCAAGAATTTCTGCGGCCTCTGCGAGCTTGGCAGCGGCCTGCTGTTCGCCCTCAGCGGCGATGACTTTCGCGCGCCGCTCGCGCTCGGCTTCGGCCTGACGGGCAATGGCGCGGATCATGGACTGGTCCAGATCGACGTGCTTGATCTCGACATTGGAGACCTTGATGCCCCAGGCCTCGGTCTGGGAGTCGAGGATTTCCTGAATGTCCGCATTGAGCTTGTCGCGCTCTGCCAGCATCTCGTCGAGATCATGCTTGCCAAGGACAGAGCGCAAGGTGGTCTGGGCAAGCTGGCTCGTCGCCTCGCGGAAATCGCTGACCTGATTGATCGCGCGCTGCGGATCGACAATCCGGTAATAGAGAACGGCGTTGACGCGCACAGACACGTTGTCCTGGCTGATGACATCCTGGCTCGGCACGTCTTCGGCAACGATGCGCAGATCGACCTTCACCATCTGCTGGACGATCGGGATGAGCAGGATCAGGCCGGGGCCGGACGTGCCCGAATAGCGCCCCAGCGTGAAGACGACGCCGCGCTCGTACTCGCGCAGGATCTTGATCGCCGATGAGAGGAAGGCGAAGACGGCGGCCGCAAGGGCCATCAGAACGCCGATATTCATGCCGAGTTCGGCCATGGGTCTCTCCTGTCTTGGATGCGGGGCAGCAGCGTCAGTTGCGGCCCGATGATTTCACTTTCAGGGTCAGTCCGTCCACAGCAACCACTTTCACACTGTCACCCGGTTGCAGTGCGTCGCTGGAAACGGCCTGCCAGCGTTCGCCTTCGACCTGTACGTGACCAGCGCCATTGGCCCAGCTGAGGACGGTTCCGGGCGCGCCGGTCAGGCCCTCGCGTCCGGTAACGACCTTTCGCGCCTGGGCTGCCAGCCCGTAGCTTCCGGCCAGCAGGACCGAGACGCCCAGGATCGCGCTCATCGCCAGTACCATCGGCCAGTCAATGCGCAGGCCTTCAATATCGGTATCGACCAGCATCAGCGCGCCAATGCCAAACGCGACGACGCCGCCGAGCGCGAGAAGGCCATAGGACGCCACGAACACTTCCGCGATCAGCAGGCCCAGTCCCAGCACGATCAATGCGGCGCCCGCATAGTTCAGGGGCAGGGTGTTGAGCGCATAGAGGCCGACAAGGATGCAGATCAGCCCGGCGATGAAGGTGATCGGCTCCAGCCCGTTATAGAAGCTCACCAGAAGGCCGATAAAGCCGAGATTGAGGAGCAGGAAGGCGATATTCGGGTCGGTGATGACTGAGAGAATCTGCAAGGGCAGGCTCATCGAAACCGTCTCGACCGAGGCGCCTTCGAGGGCCAGCACGACCTCCTCCCCATTTGCCAGAGCCACGCTGCGTCCGCTCGCAAGGGTAAGAAGATCGGTCGTGGACGCGGCCACGAAATCGGCCACGCCCTCTTCAACAGCTTCGCTATAGGTCAGGCTGACGCCTTCACGCACTGCGCGCTCCGCCCAGTCGGCATTGCGGCCCCGGAGTTCGGCCAGTGCGCGGATATAGGCCACCGAATCGTTGACCATCTTGTTGCGCATGGCCTGATCATTGCCAGGCGCGGCGGGGCTTACCGGTTCAGACTGCGGCTCCGTCGCGTCTCCGAGCGCCTCGCCGGATTCCGTAGTGCCGTCGTCACTGTCCTGCGGCGTCTCTGGCGGGCTCTCCGGCGCGCCGCCCATAGTGACAGGCGTTGCCGCGCCGATGGTCGTGCCCGGTGCCATGGCGGCCACATGGGCAGCATAGAAGATATAGGCCCCGGCACTGGTCGCCCGTGCCCCCGACGGGGCTACATGAACAATCACGGGGACGTTGGAGGCAAGGATAGCAGTATTGATGTAGCGCATCGCATCCACCAGGCCGCCGGGCGTATCCATCTCGATGATGACGGCATCGGCGCGGCCTTGCGCCGCTTCCAGCGCCCGCACCACATGGGTGGTCCGGGCAGGGCCGATCGCGCCCTGCAGTGTGACACGGTGAACCTGCGGGCCGTCAGAGGCGTTCTCTTGCGCGGCCGCACTCCACAGGACGGCCAGGCCCAGACAGATCAGCGCCAGCGATATGGGCCGCAAGACAGAGGCAGGAAGGGATAAGCGAGTGACCATGAGGGAAGGCCTCGGCTCTGCACACAGGAACAGGATCAAACCTAGCGTGAAAGGGGCGTGCGCCCAAGGCAAACCGGAGGCGGGGCTGGCCAATTTCAGCGCCGGAGCGCGCGCATGAGCCTGTCGGAACGCTTTGCCCGCTGGGCGCGCGGGCCGCAATCGGGCCTTGCCCTTTTCACTGCCTCCTTCCTCGAGGCGACGATCCTGCCAGTCCCCATCGAGATGCTGAT
>NZ_JBQLZR010000091.1:0-1355 GCF_052168375.1 Glycocaulis sp. | reverse complement strand
GCCTGATGAGCCGCGAATGCGTCGCCGATTCTGCAGAGCTGGCCGTACGCGGACATTGCCTCGATGCCGTGCTGTTCCTTGCAGGGTGTGACAAGACCATACCGGCCGCCGCGATGGCGGCAGCGCGCCTCGATTTGCCAAGCGTCATTCTCTACGGCGGCTCGATCATGCCGGGCCGGATCGGCGACAAGGCGGTTACCATCCAGGACGTGTTCGAGGCGGTGGGAGCCTGCGCGGCCGGTCGTATCAGCGAGGCGGAATTAGGCGAGGTCGAACGCCAGGCCTGCCCCGGTGCCGGAGCCTGTGGCGGCCAGTTCACCGCCAACACCATGGCGCTGGCGTTGAGCTTTCTGGGGCTTTCCCCCATGGGCCTGAACGATATTCCGGCCACCGATCCGAGAAAGCCGGAAGCTGCCCGGCGCGCCGGCGAACTGGTGGTCGAGGCATTCCGTGAAGGGCGCAATGCCCGGCGCTTTGTTACATCGCTTTCCTTGCGCAATGCCGCAGCGGCCGTGAGCGCCACGGCAGGCTCTACCAATGCAGTCCTGCATCTGGTCGCCATCGCCCGTGAAGCGGGTCTCGGACCGGAGGCCTTCGGCATTGATGCCTTTGACAGCATCTCGCGCAGCACGCCGGTGATTGCCGATCTGAAGCCGGGCGGACGATACATGGCGCCCGACATGGCCCGCGCTGGCGGGACGCCGCTGCTGGGCCGGCGCCTGAAAGAGGCCGGGCTGATCGGAGACGCGCCCACCGTTACCGGCGACACGCTCTTTGCCCTGCTTGACGGTGCGCCCGAAGCGCCCGGTCAGGATGTCATCCTGCGCGCGGATCGTCCGTTGAAGGCACGCGGCGGCTTCGGCATTCTATACGGCGATCTCGCGCCGGAGGGGTGCGTGGCTAAACTGGCCGGGCACGACCGGCTGATCTTCGAAGGTCCGGCACGTGTCTTCGACAGCGAAGATGCCTGCTTTGAGGCGGTCCAGTCGGGAAAGATCGCCAAGGGCGATGTTGTCATCATCCGCAATGAAGGCCCTGCAGGCGGGCCGGGCATGCGCGAAATGTTGGCCGTGACCGCCGCCATTCAGGGCGCAGGGCTGGGCGATGATGTCGCTCTGGTCACGGACGGGCGCTTTTCCGGTGCCACGTATGGCTTCATGGTCGGACATGTCGCGCCGGAAGCCGCCCATGGCGGACCGATAGCCTTTGTCCGGGACGGTGACATTGTCCGGATCGACGTCGAGGCCCAGCGCATCGATACCGATGCCGATCTGGCGGCCCGCGCCAGGGGCGGCTTTACACCGCCAGCACCACGCTATCCTCATGGGGCCTACGCGAAATACGCGGCCCTTGTG
>NZ_JBQLZR010000090.1:0-5186 GCF_052168375.1 Glycocaulis sp. | reverse complement strand
CGAAACGCGCGTCGCCCTTCACCCACTCGCCATTGATGTAGGAATCGGTGCGCCCCAGGCCGGGATCCTTCAGGCGGGATTTGTAATCGCTCATGGGGAGGTCCTTTCCTCTTTTTTATCGTCGTACGGGTTGCGGGCTGGCAGGGGGTCAGCCTTTGTTCTTGTCCTTGCGCGCCTGCATCATCTTGCGGAAGCGGGCGGCCCAGCCTGGCTTGTTCTCCTGTCTGGCGCGGCTAACGCCGAGCGCATCATCCGGCACGTCTGATGTGATGACGCTGCCGGAGCCTGTAAAGGCCCCGTCGCCGACCGTGACAGGCGCAACGAGCGCGGTGTTGGACCCGATAAACGCGCCCTTGCCGATAATGGTTCGATGCTTGAAGTAGCCATCATAATTGCAGGTGATAGTGCCCGCGCCGATATTGGCCTTCGCGCCGACATCCGCGTCGCCGATATAGGTGAGGTGGCTGGCCTTTGCGCCCTCGTGCAGGACGGCGTTCTTCACCTCGACGAAATTGCCGATCTTGGCCCCGGTCTCCAGCACCGTGCCGGGGCGCAGGCGCGCAAAGGGGCCAATTGATGTGCCAGGTCCGACATGGGCGCCTTCCAGATGGCTGTAGGCGTGAATGACGGCGCCGCTGTCCACCGTTACGCCGGGGCCGAAGACCACGTTCGGCTCGATGATCACATCATTGGCGATTTGGGTGTCGTGGCTGAAGAACACGGTCCCGGGCGCGATGAGTGTGACGCCGGCCTCCATCGCGGCAAGGCGTGCGCGCGCCTGGAAGGCGGCTTCGGCCTCGGCAAGGTTTGCGCGTGAATTGACGCCCATCACCTCGTCGGCATCGGCGCGCACGGCGCGGGCGCGGTGCCCGTCAGCGACAGCCAGCGCCACGATGTCGGTGAGGTAGTACTCGCCCTTGGCGTTGTCATTGGTCACGCGCGAGAGCAGCTCGAAAAGTAGCGGGACCGGGGCCGCGAGCACGCCCGAATTGCAAAGGCGGACCGCCTTTTGCTGCGCGCTGGCTTCCTTCTCTTCCACGATGGCGGTGAGGGCGCCGGACGCATCCTCGATGAGGCGGCCATAGCCGGCCGGGTTTTCCGGTTCAAAGCCGAGAACGGCGATGCGCGTATCGCCGTTCTCGGCTTTGAACACGGCTGCCAGCGTTTCGGTGCGGATAAGCGGCGTATCGGCAAACAGCACGGCGACATCGCCGTCAAAGCCGGCAAGGGCTTCCTTCGCGCACAGAACCGCATGGCCGGTGCCCATGGGCGGGTCCTGCAGGGCGGTATCTGCGCCTGCGGCTTCGGCGCGGGCCTTCACCTGCGGCCCGTGCGCGCCCCAGACGACGATGCTGCGGTTCGCGCCGCAGGACGCGCCGAGCGCGAGGCTCCAGTCCAGCATGGAGCGGCCGCCCACGCTGTGCAGGGGCTTGGGCAGGGTGGATTTCATGCGCGTGCCGTGTCCGGCGGCCAGGATGATGACTGCGCGTGGCCTTGCCATGATGTCGCCCTTCCTCATGCCTGCCGCGGGGCGCTGTTCGCGCGCGGCTGACCGGGCTATAGCCCATCCGGTGCGCACTTGCGAAGGGGAAGACTGGCCATGACGCAACTGGACGCCCTGAAAGGCGCTTCAATCGCCTTCGACCTCGACGGCACGCTGGTCGATACCGCGCCGGATCTGGTGCGGGCGCTGAACGAATCGATCGCGCCCTTCGGCCTTGCGCCCGTCCCGGTGGATGATGTGCGCGCCATGGTGGGACGCGGTGCGCGGGCCCTGATCGAGCGCGCCTTCGTGCGCGCGGGAGCGGCACTCGATTCCTCAATCACCGAGGCGGCGCTCGCCCATTTTCTCAAGACCTATGGCGATGACATCGCGGCCATGAGCCGGCCGTTTGACGGTGTGGAGGCGGCGCTCGACGTGCTGGCTGTATCCGGCGCGCGCCTGAGCGTCTGCACCAACAAGCCATCGGCGCTGGCGCGCAAGCTGATAGATGCGCTTGAGCTTTCACACCGGTTTGAGCGCATCACAGGGCCGGAAGATACATCGGCAAAGAAGCCCGATCCGGCCCATCTGCTCACCGCCGCTGGCGAGGGCGCGCCGGACCGCTTCATCGCGCTTGTCGGCGATTCCGAGCCTGACGTCCTGTCGGCGCGCGGAGCCGGCGCGGCAGCTGTGATCTTTACAAGGGGCTATAGCGAAAAGCCGGTCAGCACGCTGGGTGCTGACCGGCTTTTCGATTCATTCCGCGAACTTCCCGCTATTCTGGCAAAGCTGGCCGCCAGGAGGGGGTGAAGGTTCGCTTAGGCGCTGCGGCGGTTCTCGCCACGGTCATTGGCCGGGCGCGGCATGCCGTTCACCAGGTTCGAGCGCACATCGGTGCGGGCCGAACGCATGGCGGGCATGAAGCCGGCATCGACCAGATCGACGGTCACGTCGTAGCCGCGCTCTTTCCAGTAGGCTTCGATACGTTCTTTCAGACGGCGGGCGCCTTCCGGCGTGCAGAGATCATTGCTGGCCATGTCTAATTCTCCTTCGGACGCGCTTAAGGCCTCAAGCGCCCCGGTGTTGGTGACTGTCGGGTGTCGTAGCCGGGCGGCACGAGGCGCCCCGGCGGTACGAGCGATATAGATGCTTTCGCTTCTTGACGGAAGTGTGACGAAAGGGGTTCTCGCGAATTTGTTATCAAGCCAGTGAATGCATGTAGTCAGGACGGCCACGGTTTCGGAGGCAGACGCTTGACCTTCCCGGTCTTTTGCCTCTATACGCCGCACCCTCCGGGCGATTAGCTCAGCGGTAGAGCACTTCGTTCACACCGAAGGGGTCACTAGTTCGATCCTAGTATCGCCCACCAGATTCTTTCATTAAATCTGTGTAATGCCGGATCATCGACTGCCCCGGGCCCAGCGCCTGAAGGGCAGTCGATGCCGGATTGCATCCCCAGGCAAGGCTTTGCGCGCCCTGTCCTGCCTGTCGTCACGTTTTGGTGATGGTGGTGTCTTGGCGGCGATGTCCTTCCGTTATGGAAATCTGTTTTTTCCTTGAGGGAAAGTTTGTGAGACTTTCTGTCGCGGGTGCGGAAACAGAATGCCTGAAGCCGCACTTGCGAAGCGTTCTCAAAACTGGCATGACCGCCCTACTGACGGCAGGAAAGGCGGGTTTCCCGGCCTTCTGCCGCCGCAGATAAACGAGGAACGCCATGTTTGAACGCCTCCGCCTTCCCATTCTCGGCGCACTGGGCGCGGCCTTCGGGCTCGCTGCCTGCGGACAGCCCGAGACCGACAGCGTCGTGAACGTCTATTCGGCCCGCCACTACGCATCCGACCAGGAGGTGTTCCGCGCCTTCACCGAGGAAACCGGCATCGAGATCAATCTGGTCGAGGCCGATGGCGATTTGCTGATCGAGCGCGTGCGCGCCGATGGTGAACGCTCTGCCGCCGACGTGATCATCACGGTGGATGCCGGGCGCCTGCACCGCGCCGAGCAGGCCGGGCTGTTCCAGCCGGCTGGCGATCTGGGCGGCGCGCTGGATCGTGTGCCGGACTCCCTCGAGCACCCGGAAAACCTGTGGTTCGGTTTTGCGACACGCGCTCGCGTGATCGTCTATGCCCGCGACCGGGTCGATCCGTCAGAGGTTCAGACCTATGCCGACCTCGCCCGCCCGGAATTTGAAGGCCGGGTGTGCGTGCGTTCGTCCTCGAACGTCTACAACCAGTCGCTGGTGGCCGGCATGATCGCCGAGGATGGGGCGCAGGCCGCTGAAGCCTTCGCCCGCGGCATCGCGCAGAACCTCGCCCGCGCCCCGCAGGGCGGCGATACCGACCAGATCCGCGCCGTTGCGGCCGGTGAGTGCGATGTGGCCATCGTGAACCACTACTATCTCGGCCGCCTTCTCAACGCCGAAGACAGCGCAGAGCGCGAAGTCGGCGAAGCGGTCGGCATCATCTTCCCCGATCAGGGCCAGGGCGGCACCTATGTCAACATTTCCGGTGCCGGCCTCGCCGCCAACGCTCCGAACCCGGAAGCGGCGCGTGAGCTTCTCACCTTCCTGCTCTCCGAGCGTGCCCAGCGCGCCTTTGCCGAGCTGACCAACGAGTTCCCGGCCGATCCCTCGATCAGCTACGAGAACACGGTGCTGGAAGGCTTTGCCGGTTTCGAGGCGCGTGATCTCAACGTCAACGCGCTTGGTGAAAACGGCGCTGAAGCCCAGCGCATCTTCGACCGGGTGGGCTGGCCATAAGCGCCACGGCCCGATCCCGCCGCACGCTGACGGGCCGGACAGGGGTGCACCCTGTCTGGCTCGCTGCGTTTGCAGGCCTTTTATGCGCTGCGCCCCTGCTGGCGGTGGCGTGGCTGGCCGTGTCCGACGAGTGGACCGACTATCTCTCCCACATCGCGGATACACGCCTTGCCGAGTTTCTCTGGAACACGGCCATTGTGGGCCTGAGCGCGGCCGCCCTTGCCGGGATTATCGGCACAGGCACGGCCTGGCTGGTAACGCGTCATGTCTTCCCCGGGCGCAATTTCTTCCAGTGGGTTCTGGCCCTGCCGCTGGCCATGCCGGCCTACGCGGCTGCCTATGGCTGGTATGACCTGACACAAGGGGCCGGGCCGCTGGGCGGTCTCGTTCCTGCGGTGCACGGGCCGTTTGGCGCCGGCGCGATTTTCGGCCTCGTCTTCTATCCTTATGTCTATCTGCTCGCCCGCGAGAGCTTCTCGGTGCAGTCCGCTGACGCCTATGACGCGGCGCGCACGCTCGGCTCGACGCCGTGGCAGGCTTTCACCCGCACCGCCCTGCCGCTGGTGCGCCCGGCCGTTGCCGCCGGACTTGCGCTGGTTGTCATGGAATCGCTGGCCGATTTCGGCACGGTCAGTCATCTCGGCGCGCCAACCCTTACCGTCGCGCTGATGCGCGCGTGGGCAGGCGAAGGGTCGATCCCCGATGCCGCGCGCCTTGCCATGCTGCTCGTTTCGATCAGCTTCCTCATCTTCATGGCTGAGCGCGCCTTGCGCCGCCGCGCCCGACAGAGCGCAGCCTCCGGCCATGTGCGCCCGTTCCGCCGCCAGGCCCCCTCCCCGCTCATGGGGTGGGCTGCCTTCGCGGCGTGCCTGCTCCCGGTGCTGGCAGGGCTGGTCATTCCGGCGGCAAGGCTTGGCTGGCGCGCGCTTTTCACACCTGCGGCGACCG
>NZ_JBQLZR010000089.1:0-30308 GCF_052168375.1 Glycocaulis sp. | reverse complement strand
CACCGTTATGACCTGCGCCGCAATTCCAGCCAGCTGGTCGATACCGGCAATGAGCATACGGTCACCTGGATCGTTGACAGCCGGGGCGAGCCTGTTTTCCGGCAGGACATCAACCGCCGCGCCCAGACGATCGAGCTGTTCGCCGCTCAGGGCCGGGGCTGGGACCGCGTCTACCGCACGAATTACGAGGAAGAGCGTTTCGGCCGCCGTTCCTATCGCAACTACCCCGATCTGGGTGTTGTCGAGGGCATGAGCCCGGATGGCCAGTTCCTCTTCTTCTCTTCCATCCGTGACCGCAACCGCACCACGGTCAGCCGCTTCAACGTGCAAACGCAGGAGATCGAGCACGACATCGTTGCCGATCCTGTCTTTGACGTGTCGGGCATCATCCGTGACTGGCGCAACAACAACGTGATCGGCGTGTCCTGGATCGGCGAGCGCCGCAACGTGGTCTATTTCGACGAGGAATTTGCCGAGCTTCAGGCTGAGCTCGACGAGCTCTTCCCGGGCAGCGATGTGGTGATCTCCAGCTGGGACCGTAACTTCAACCGTGTCGTCGTTCGCGCCAATGGCGCAGGCGAGACGGGCGGCTTCTACCTCGTGGACTTCGAGCAGGGCTCGCTCTCGCTCGTGGCGCCGGCCTATCCCAACATCACCGCCGACATGATCGGCGATACCGAATGGATCTCCTATACCGGCCGTGACGGCATGACGCTCTATGCCTACCTCACCCTTCCGCCGGGACGCAGCGACGCTACGGGCCTGCCCATGGTGGTGATGCCCCATGGTGGTCCCGAAGCGCGCGACACCTACGGCTTCGACATGTGGGCCGACTTCCTCGCTTTCCGCGGCTATGCGGTCCTACGTCCGCAGTTCCGGGGTTCGACGGGCATGGGCCGGGAATATGTCGAGGCTGGCTATCGCCGCTGGGGCCGCGAGATGCAGCACGATGTCAGTGACGGTGTGCAGCACCTTGTCGAGTCCGGCCGTGTTGACGGTGATCGCGTCTGCATCTTCGGCTGGAGCTATGGCGGCTATGCGGCGCTGGCCGGTGCCACACTCACGCCGGACCTCTATCGCTGCGTGATCGCCGGTGCACCGGTGTCCGATCTTATCGCGATGATGGAATATGAATCGCGTCCGGGCCGTGAAGGCGCGCTGGAATACTGGCGCGAGAATATCGGCGACTGGGCCGGTGCCAACCCGACGGTGACGCGTGAACAGGTCGAGGCGGTGTCGCCTGCCTATCAGGTGGCCAACGTCCAGGCGCCTGTCCTGCTCATTCACCCGCGCGAGGACATCATCGTTCCGCTCGAGCAGAGCGAGATCATGGCTGCGGCGCTTGAGCGTGCCGGCAAGGAGCACGAGCTTCTCATCATCGAGAATGACGGCCACAACCTGCTGCGCGTGAACACCCGCGTCGAGACGCTGCAGGCGATGGACCGCTTCCTGCGCACCCACAACCCGCCAGACTAGGTGGAGCGGGCCAATGCCCAAATAACAAGGGCGCCTCGCGACTGCGGGGCGCCCTTTTTGCTGGCCTGAATTTTCCCGGTGCGGCGCTGGGCAAGCTCACCTTGCTTGCGCCCCGGGCTTGCGTTCTATCGGACGCGGCTGACCCGGTAGGTCTGGCCTTCGCCATTGATGCGCATGATGAAGGAGCCCATGGCCGCACGGCGGATTTCCGCCTCGCCGCCGACAACGGCGCGCGTCGAGATGCGGCGCCCGGCATCGACCTGCGTCCACACCTGACCGTTCTCCATGGTGAAGCGGTACTGGTTCGGCGACACCATGTCGGCGCGGGCGATGGTCATCAGCACGCGTTCGACCTGACCATCCTCGCCGCGTTCGATAACCTCGACGCCGCTGGTGTTCTCTGCTGCCGCGATGCCGCGCTCGCTGGCGGATGCACCCGCCGTTGCGCCAGCTGACGCCGTGGCGCTACCGCCATCATCGCCGCGCCCCGCAAAGAGCGACAGGGACAGGCGCGGCAGGCTGGGCAGGCTGAACCCGAAACCGTCACGCTCGATGGCTTCGACCGCCGGGCGGTCAACGGCCACCAGCTCGCCGGAGCGTACGCTGGCGCGCAGATTGGCCACCTGCTCGTCATAGCAGGCCAGACGTGCGGCGCCGTCCTCGATGTCGGCGCAGGCGATGACGGTTTCCAGCGGGCCGGACTGCGCATTCGCGCCAGCCGTGCAAACCGAAAAGGCGAGGGCAAGGGCGCCCGCCGCGGCAAAAGCGGGTCTGGCAGTCGGGTAAATCGTCATGGCGGTCTCGCGTCCTGCGTTGGAATACGGGCGGGCATCGTGCCTTGCGGGCTGGCCGGGATCAACTCGCCAGCGCTGTCACCTGCCGGTCAGTCGCGCCGGGCACGCACCGATAGCGGGCTGTTGCTCAGTGACATGAAGTAGGAGCCGACCGCGCCGCGCCGGATGCTGACCGTCAATCCGGACGTGTTGCGCGGCAAGTGGATGCGCCGCGTGTCAGTCTGGCGCCAGACCTGTCCGTCAGACAGAACGACATAGAGCTTGCCGTCCTGTCCGTGGCCGGCTTCCTGAACGGGCACGTTCAGCAGGGCCTCGATCTCGCCCGTGTCCGAACGTACGGCCTGTGTGCCGTCGCCATAGGCCTGCACACGCGACATGTCACCGGTCGTGCGTCCCAGAAGGGCGGTCAGGAAGCCGCCTGTTCCGGTCGTCGCGGTGCCGAAGCTCCCGCGCTCGGCGGCGACGGCGCGTTCGCGCTCCACAATGGAAATTTCGCCAGACTGCAAGGCCTCGGCCATGGCGGCCGAGGTGCGGTCGAGACAGGCATGACGCTCGGCGTCGTCTGCAATGGTCCGGCAGGCGAGGAAGGTGTCGACGAGCGGCGAACCACTGTCCTGCGCCCCAGCCAGACCCGGAAAAAGGACAAGCGTGCCTGCCAGCACAAAAGGCGCAAGTTTCCGGGCAGGCAGTCGTGTCATGGCGGCAATCCTTCGTTCAGACGTTTGCGCGCAAATGAGTCCCCATGCGCGGCGGCGTGTCAACGCAAGCCTCACATATCCATCCTGCCTGAGTGCGTGCGGGCATCCGTGCCAGAGGGCGCGGCATCGCGCCGCTTGCGCACAGCGATGCCTTGCCATGGGCTCGCCAACAGGGGATGGATATGGTGTGGTATAATTAACAGTCCGGTCAAAGCGAGGGGAAACGCGCTGCCGGACGCAATCGAGGAGACCATCCATGGGGATTTTGAGACAGGCGGGCGCGGCAGCGCTGGCCGGCATTGCCGCCCTGGCGCTTCATGCGTGCGGACGCAGCGCCGAGGACAGCGATTCGGTTGTCCTTCACCGGGGCAACATGGCCGAACCACTCACTCTCGATCCCCACAAGGCCTCCGGCACCTGGGAAAACAACATCATCGGCGACATGTTCATCGGCCTGTTCACCGAGAACGCGGCTGGCGAAGCCATCCCCGGCATGGCTGAAAGCTGGGAGGTGTCCGAGGATGGCCTGAGCTGGACCTTCACCTTGCGCGAGGCGCAGTGGAGTGATGGCGAGCCGGTGACGGCCTATGATTTCGAGTATGCGCTGCGCCGCATCCTCACGCCGGAAACGCTGGCGAACTATGCCTCGGTTCTCTACCCGATCCGCAATGCGCGCGCGGTTAATACCGGCGACATGGAACCCTCCGAGCTTGGCGCGAGGGCCGTCGACGAGCGCACCCTGGTCATCGAGCTGGAATTCCCGGCCCCTTATCTTCCGGGGCTTCTGACCCACTACACAACCTTCCCGGTGCCCCGCCATGTGGTGGAACGCTTCGGCGATGCGTGGATCCAGCCGCAGAACATCCAGACCAACGGCCCCTACACGCTGGTGGCCTGGCGGGCGAGCAACTTCGTCCACGTGACCCGCAACGAGCTGTTCTGGGACAATGAGAATGTCTGCATCGACGAGGTGTTCTACTACCCCACCGTCGACAATGCTGCCGCCGAGCGCCGCGTGCGCAATGGCGAGCTGGACCTGATCACGGACTTTGCCGGTCAGAGCTTGCCCTTCCTGCGCCAGCAGGTGCCGGACTATGTGCGCGTGCACCCCTATCTCGGCATCGTCTACTTCTCATTCAACACGACGATCGAACAGTTCTCCGACGCGCGCGTGCGCAACGCGCTGGGCATGGCGATCGACCGCGACTTCATCGCCGAAAACATCCTGAGAGCAGGCCAGATCCCGGCTCACTCCTTCATTCCGCCTGGCGTGGAGAACTATCCCGGCACGGCCCGCATCAGCTGGTTTGATGCCCCGATCGAGGAACGCCGCATCCTGGCGCGCGAACTGCTGGAGGAAGCCGGCTACGGCCCGGAGAACCCGTTGCGCTTCACCTATACCTTCCGTGCGACAGGCGATAACCCGCGTATCGCGCCTGTCGTTCAGCAGGACTGGCAGCTGATTGCCGACTGGGTGCAGGTGGAAATCCAGGTCGTCGAGACGCAGATCCACTACTCCAACCTGCGTTCGGCCGATTACGAGATCGGCGATGGCGGCTGGATCGGCGACTATAACGACGCCTACAACTTCCTGTTCCTTGGCGAGACGGAATCGGTGCCGATGAACTACACCCGCTGGTCGAACGAGCAGTTCGACACGCTGGTGGATCAGGCGAACCGGACGATCGACGCAGCAGAGCGCGGCGAGATGCTGGCTGAGGCCGAGCAGATCCTGCTCGACGAGATGCCCTACATCCCGATCGTCTATTACGTGAACAAGTCGCTGGTGAACCCGCGCGTCACGGGCTGGGAAGACAATATCAATCACATTCACCGCACGCGCTGGATGTGCTTCTCCGACCTCGAGACGGCGGCAAGCGAAAGCTAGCCTGTCTTGAGCGACACGCTGGGAGACGCGGCCGATACCGCCATCGAACATGTCCAGGCCGACGCTGTGGCGGGGCTGGTAGATGACGATGGCGGTGGTGCCGCCAGCGGAACCTGCCGCAATTGCGGCACCCGGCTTGCTGGCGAGTTTTGTCATGGCTGCGGGCAGAGTGCCCGCGGCCTTCGACGTCCCTTCTGGGACCTTGTCATGGAAAGCGTCGAGACGCTCTTCCTGATGGACGGGCGCCTCGCGCAGACCGTACCGGCCCTGATGCTCTATCCGGGCCGTGTCTCGCGCGATTACCTGAATGGGCGGCGGGCACGCTTCATCCCGCCTTTCCGCCTCTATGTTCTCGCTTCGCTGGTGTTTTTTGTCCTGATGCCTCTGGTTACGGGGCAGGGCGGCTTCACCCTTCCCGAAACGCCCGGCATAGTGATGGCAACCAGCCAACTCGACGAGGCGCTTGAAGAGGGGAGAATCTCGGAAGAGGAACATGCCGAGGCCGTTGCGGGACTTGAGCGGGTCGAGGGCATGCTGCCCGGCAATGCGGGAAACGCAGACGCCGCCGATACCAGCGAGGACACGTCCAGCGCTGGTACCGGAACGCCTGCAGCCAGCGATGGCTCGCTGAACGGGATCATACCCGAAGAGGCCATGACCGCCTTGCGCGAAGCAGAAGCGCGCGGTGATGGCGATGCGGCAGCGATCCGGCGGATTCTGGACAATCCCTCGCGGGTGGGCGAGGAGACGCGGCGCTGGATACCGCGCATCATGTTCGTGCTGCTGCCCGTCTACGCGCTGCTCCTGTCACTCGTCTATGCGTGGCGCCGGCGCTTTTTCTATTTCGACCATCTGATCGTCTCACTGCACTTCCATGCCGCGCTCTTCTTCGCCATGTCTCTTGGCATGCTCGCGGCCATGCTGGTCGGCTGGGGCTGGGTCACGCTGGCATTGCTGATCTATGCCAATGCCTATCTCTACAAGATCAACCGGGTTGTTTACGGGCGAGGCCGGTTCAGCTCGGTCCTGCGCGTGCTGACGCTCGACACGATCTACGGCTTTATCCTGATACTCGCCCTCACGACGGCCTTTGCGCTAGGCGCCATCAGCGCGGCCCAATAATAAAAAAGCCCGCCGGTTTGCGCCGGCGGGCTTTGCTCGTCTGTTGTGAAGCGCCTAGCGCGGCGCGCGCTCGTCAGTGCGCATCTGGGCGCCCCGGGCTTCCGCCCGGTCACGCGCTTCCAGCGCCGCGCGCACTTCCGGCAGGTTGAGAAGCGCACTGAGCTGCGAGGCCGCTTCAGCCCCCTCAGCCGTCAGACCGAAAAGCTGCTGCAAGGCCTCCATCGGCGTGGGCTGGCGCGGATAATGGCGCAGGCGCACCGTTTCATCCGCGCTGATGCCAGCCAGTTCCCGGGCCGCTTCGATAGCTTCGTGCAGGCCGCCGATACGGTCCACCAGCCCCAGTTCCAGAGCCTGCGCGCCCGTCCAGACACGGCCACGCGCAATCTCTCGCACGCGGGTGATCGGCAGGTCGCGGCCTTCAGCGACGCGGCCGGTGAAATCATCGTAGATTTCAGAGGCCATCGCTTCGACCGAAGCGCGCTGGGTTTCACTGAAAGGCGTCTGGGAGGAATAGGCGGTCGCAAACTCTCCGCCAACGGCAACGGGTTCGATATTGACGCCCACCTGGTCCAGCGCGCCGTCAATGACCACCTTGCCGAAGACCACCCCGATGGAGCCGGTCAGCGTCGTAGCGTTGGCGATGATCATGTCGGCCGGGGCCGCCAGATAATAGCCGCCCGATGCGGCCAGCGACGCCATCGACACGATGACCGGCTTGCCGGCCTCGCGGGCGCGCACAACCGCGTTCCAGATCTGGTCGGAGGCAATGGCAGAACCGCCACCGCTATCCACCCGCACGATGATCGCCCGTACATCGTCAGACCCGGCCGCACTGTCGATGGCATCAGCCATGGCATCGCCGCCGATGACGGAACCACCACCGAGCCCTGTCTCGCCGCCGCCGGTGACGATGGAGCCCTGACCGCTGATCATCGCGATGACGGGGCCGCGGGTCTGGGCGGGCGCAACCTGGTTGCGGGCGTAGGTTTCAATGTCCTGCAAGGTGGCGTTTTCGCCGGCACGTTCCAGCGCTGCGTTGCGCGCGGCTGCCGGATGCCCCAGCGCATCGACCAGGCCCGCTTCACGCGCCGCTTCCGCGCTGTGGGGACCAGAGACGATGCGGTCGCGGAAGGTCCCTGCCTCCATCTCGCGATCTGCAGCAGACACTGCCAGCGCCGATTCGAAGATCGCATTCATGTAGGAGGTCGTCGCCTCCAGATGGGCCTCGGTGAAACCGTCCTCGGTGTAGGTGTTTGCCGCATTCTTGTATTCGTAGAACTGCAGGAACTCGGCCTGCATACCGAATTGTTCGAACAGGCCGCCAAGGAAAAGCGACTCGCTGGCAAGGCCGACCGCCGCAAAGGTGGACGTGTCCTGCATCCAGATTTCGTCAGCCCCGCTGACAGCGAAATAGTTGGTGATACCTGTGCCCTCAAAGCCTTGCGCGTGGGCGATCACGAACCGGCCGCTTTCGGAGAAGCGGGTGAGGGCAGCGCCGATTTCCTCGGCCTGGGCAGGTGACATGCCAAACTCGTTGGCGCGCACGAAAACGCCGCGCACCCGCTCATCGCCTTGAGCGCGTTGCAGCGTCGTCACCAGGTCGACAACAGAGAGCGGTTCGGCGAAGGCGAAGGGCGAGCGGCTGGGCTGGTCCAGCCGGGTGCGGCGCAGGTCGAGCTGGAGCACGATGTCGCCGGTGGCAGCGGAGGCGCTGCGCCCTTCACTTGCCTGCTGCGCGGCAGAGGCGATGAGCGCGGCCAGCATGAAGCCGAGCAGCAGGACGGTCAGCACCGCCCCGACAATGACGCCCGCAACCGAGCCGAAAAACGTAATCCAGAACTGGCGCATGTATGCACTCCCGGTCATCTCGCCTGAAGCCCTGAGACGGGCCTGCTATCGCGAGGACGATATAGGGCGCAGCGATGCGGGTCGATACCACGGCCTGACTGCCCGGCGCTGACCGAGGCAAAAACGGCACAATGGCGAGGAACAGGGCAGGGGCGGGAAATGATGGTCGGAGTAGCAAGATTCGAACTTGCGACCCCCGCCTCCCGAAGACGGTGCTCTACCAGGCTGAGCTATACTCCGAACCGAGGCGGGCTGTATATCCAGTCTCTAAGGGCATGGCAATCGCGCTGCGCGGGCTTTTGTGCAGAAGATTGTGTCAGCCAGTTGCAGGAGGCCGTTGCATCTGTTTGCGGTGCAGGCTATCTAGCCCCTCCGCAAGCGCCCCCGGGCGTTCTGCTGGGGTGTGGCCAAGCGGTAAGGCAGCGGTTTTTGGTACCGCCATTCCCAGGTTCGAATCCTGGCACCCCAGCCACTTTTCCTCTGTACAATCAGGACATCTTGCAGCGCCGCAGTGCGCAGCTGCGGCTGACACGAGCCTGCCGCATTCCTTTGGCACTATGGCTCTTGCGCTGGCTCTGAAAACGGTGTTGCGTTGCGGCGAGGGAATTTTCTGTCGCATTTTCGAAACGGTTTCGGGCTAGGAAGCGTTAACTGCGAGCGGCACAGCTTTTGCAGCGCCTGAGCAGTTGATCGGTAGCGGTTTGAGCGCTAGCGTCGATGCCATGGAGTGGAGTGCTTTTGCACCTGCTCATTCAATAGACGGCGGGAAACGTCGCGTTTGAAAGGGGATAATTGATCCATCTGATTATTCCCTGCGGACGATTCGCAGGCCCTGACGGGCTCTGGCACGTCTGGTGCCGTGTGTTTTTTGGGGTGTCAGGTTGAAGGTTTCTTCCTGACAAGGTTTTTTCGAGGGTATCCGGGCGAGCAACATTCCTGATTGCTGGCCGGCTTCTGTGAGGCGAGACATGTCACAACTGAAATCACGTCTCCGTACGGCACTTGCCGTCGGATTGGGTTCCATGCTGGTCGCGGGCGCTGCCCATGCCCAGCTTGATCAAGCGCTTCAGGTGGCTCGCCAGTCCACCCAGGAGGGCGCGCGGGCGCAGCAGGAGATCAACGACGTTGCGGATCGCGCAGGCGATCTGGAGCGCGAGTATCTCGCCCTGACCCAGCAGATCGAAGACCAGCGCGTCTTCGTCGAGCAGCAGGAAGTCTTCCTGCGCTCGCAGGCCAACGAGCTTGAGGCCCTGCAGTTCCAGCTTGAGCGCGTCAGCACGATCGAGCGCGATCTCACGCCGATGCTGCTGGAAATGTATGTCGCCCTGGAAGAGTTCATCTCCAACGACCTGCCCTTCCAGTCGGACGTTCGCCAGGCCCGTCTCGACAATATCGAGCAGCTCCTTGGTGATGCCGCCGTGCCGCCGGCCGAGAAATACCGCGTCATCCTGAACGCCTACGAGATCGAGGCGGCCTACGGGCGCAGCCTGCGCACCTACGGCGAGGAAGTCACCGTGGACGGCGTTCCGAACGAAGTGACCGTGCTCCAGTTCGGCCGCGTCGCAATGGTCCGCATCTTCCAGAACGGCGACATGGAAATCATGACGCAGAACGCTCCGGAATGGCGCGAGCTTTCCGGTTCCCATGCCAACAACATCCAGCGCGCTCTTCGTATCGCGCAGGAAGTGACCACGCCTGATGTGTTTGTCCTGCCCCTCCCGGGCCCGGTAACCCGCTAAGCGCTGTAGAGACGGAGAAACAAAGCGATGAAAACGCTTTTCAAGATTGCCGCGGCTGCCTCGCTTAGCGCCAGCCTGCTTGCCGGCACCGCGATCGCCCAGGAAGGCCAGCGCCAGCCGGTGACGTCCATTTCCCAACTTCTCGACCGTGTCCGTGCCGACGCGCGCGACGCAGCGGCTGAAAACCAGCGCCGCCTGCAGGAGTTCCGTGCCAACCGTGATCGTCAGGCGGCTCTCGTGGCCCAGGCGCGCGGTCAGCTGAACGCCCTCGAGGCGACCGGTACGGCCAACCAGGCGCAGTTCGACGCCAACCAGGTCCAGATCCAGGAGCTCGACGCCGAGCTTCGCCGCGAGCAGGGCCAGTTTGGTGAGCTGTTCGGTGCCGCCCGCCAGAAAGCCGGCGAATTTGCTTCCACGATCGAAGCCTCCATCGCTTCGGCCGAAGCGCCGGGCCGTCACCAGCCGCTCCGCGAGCTCGCCCAGAGCCGCACGCTGCCGGAGCGCGCCGAGTTGGACCGCATCTGGCAAGCCATGATCTCCGAAATGGAGCTTCAGGGCGATGTCGTGACCTTCAACGCCCGCGTTTCGGGCGTGAATGAGGGCCAGCCGGTTCCGGTGACCCGCGTTGGCGTGTTCAACGCCTTCATCACCGACGGTGGCACCCGCTACGTTCTGTGGCGCGCCGAAGAGACCAATGCGGCCGCCGGCTTCCGCCTCGTGCCGCTTGAGCGTCAGCCCCCGGCCCGTCTGCTGGACGCCGCCAACTCGCTGGCCAACGCCTCTGAAGGTGAAATCGTTTCGGGTCCGATCGACCCGTCGCGTGGCCAGCTGCTGAACATCTACAAGGACGTTCCCAACACGGTTGAGCGCTTCAACCAGGGTGGCATCGTCGCCCAGATCATTCTCGGCCTGCTGATCTTCTCGGCTGCCTTCGGTCTGTTCCGTCTGTTCTCCCTGTTCACCACGAACTCGGCGATCAACGGCCAGAAGCGCCGCTCCACGGCGTCCAAAGGCAACCCGCTGGGCCGCATCATGCTTGCCTATGAAGAAGTGAAGACCCGTCCGATCGAGACGATCGAGCTCAAGCTGGATGAAGCCATCCTGCGCGAGACCCCGAAACTCGAGTTCGGCCTGAACTTCCTGAAGCTCGCCGCCGCCGTCGCGCCGCTGCTGGGCCTTCTGGGTACGGTTACGGGTATGATCCGCACCTTTACGCAGATCACGCTGTTCGGCACCGGCGACCCCCGCATCATGGCGGGCGGTATCTCCGAGGCCCTCGTGACCACGGTTATGGGTCTTATCGCCGCCATTCCGCTGCTCTTCATCCACTCGTTCGCTGCCAGCTTCGCCCGCGGAGCCCAGCAGACGCTTGAAGAGCAGGCCGCTGGCATCATCGCACGTCACGCTGAAGAGCGTGCTGGCTAGAAGGACCGGCAATCATGGATTTCCAAGGTGCCTTTTCCGGCCTGCAGGAATTCCTGGAGCGCGGTGGCCCGATCCTGACCTGGATCATGGCTCTGACCTTCGTGATGTGGGCATTCATCCTTGAGCGGCTGGCCTATTTCGGGCTGGCCCACAAGGGAGTGGCTGGCCGGGCGATCCGGGAGTGGGGCGCACGCAGCGACCACTCCTCCTGGAACGCCCACGCCATCCGCGACCAGCTCATTTCCGAGGTCAAGCTGAAGGCGGACCAGAATGTGGAGCTCATCAAGACCCTCGTGGCTCTTGCTCCGCTCTTTGGTCTGCTGGGCACGGTGACCGGCATGGTGGCAGTGTTTGACGTGATGGCGATTTCCGGTTCTTCGGACGCCCGCGCCATGTCTGCCGGCGTTGCCCGGGCAACCATCCCCACCATGGCTGGCATGGTGTCCGCGCTTTCGGGACTAATCTTCTCCAGCCAGATCGAACGCCTGGCCAAGCGCCGCGTGAACGAACTGGCCGACGAACTGGAAGTGGGGTAGCCCATGCGTAGACGTAGAGCCAAGGAGAACGATAGCGCCAACATCGACATGACTCCGATGCTGGATATCGTGTTCATCCTTCTGATCTTCTTCATTGTGACGGCGACCTTCCTCCAGGAAGAGGGCATCGACATGCGCCCGCCGCCCCCGTCTGAAACGCCGCCGCAGGATTCCAACCCTGTCATTCTGGTTCAGGTGACCGACCAGCAACGCGTGTTCGTGAACCTCGAGCAGACGACGGCAGACCGGGTGATGGCAGCGGTTTCGCGGATCCGGGCTGAACAGCCCAACTCCGCGGTGCTGATCCAGCCGGATGACGAAGCTCACCACGGGATCACGGTGCAGATCTGGGACGAGATGATGGCGAACGGCATTCCGGTGTCGATCAACCGCGACCGTTCCGGCGGTCAGTCGTAGCGAGGAGTATGTAATATGGCGCGCCGACAAAGCCGGGTTGCGACCGAGGACGAAGATACCGAGCTGAACATGACGCCGATGCTCGACGTCGTGTTCATCCTCCTGATCTTCTTCATCGTTACGGCCGTATTCGTGAAAGAGCCGGGTGTGGAGGTCGAACGGCCTCTCACCACGACCGAAGAGCGGGTACGCCCGACCATCCTCGTCGCCGTCACGGCCGATGATGAGGTCTGGGTGAACCGTCAGGTCTACCAGATGAACCAGCTTCGTAACGTGCTGGAGCAGCTTCTGCAGGAAAATCCCCGCGCAGAAGCCATGATCCAGGGCGATGCAGATGCCCCGGTAGGTACGGTTCTGGATGTGCAGGAACTTCTCCAGGAAATGGAAGTTCCCGTCACCATCTCGACGCGTCCGCGGTAGATAAGGAAGGAACAGACCGATGGCCAGTATTGTCCGTCTCCTCGTGAGCATGCCGCTCGCGGCGATCATCACCTTCCTGCTGTTCACGCTGATGCAGATCCTCATCTTCGAGGATGGCGTTCCGCTGGACGACGCGGGCGAGGAACTGCGTATCTCGATCTCGGAAGCCCCGGAGGAAATCCAGGCCCGCGTTCGCGATGCCAATATCGACCAGGTGGAGGATGTGACGCCTCCGCCGCCCCCGCCGGCCATCGAGCGGGCCCGGGCTGACCAGCCGACCGAAAGCCTGTCGACCATCGTGGGCGGCCTGCCGGAGTTTGACCGTCCCTCGCTGACGGGTGGCGATATCAGCTTCAACGTCTCCGACCGGGACGCCCAGCCGCTGGTGCGTATTCCGCCGCAATACCCGCCCCGTGCCGCTGAACGCGGTCTCGAGGGCCGGTGCTCGGTAGAGTTCGACGTGACGCCGGATGGCAACCCGACGAACGTGCGCATCCTGAGCTGCTCCAACTCTGTATTCGAGCGTGAAAGCATCCGCGCCGTCGAACGCTGGCGCTATGAGCCGCGCGTTCAGGACGGTACGCCGCAATGGCGCCGCGGCGTGCAGACGCAGTTCGACTACAACCTCGATCAATAGCGGGCAGGCAACTGCCCGTACGCCACCTGCATGGCGTGCTACAGGAGTGAAGACATGAACCGCCAGAGCCAGAGCATGACCGGGATTGGGCGTGTCATCGCGGCCGTCCTGGTGTCCGGCTGCATCGGTCTGACCGCTGTTGGCGCCGCTGCCGAAGCGCAGCGCCGCGACCGCGAGGAAGAACGCGAGCAGAATAACGAAAACCGGACCTTCTCCACCCAGATCGGCACCCTGGTCCTGCAGGCGCAGGAGCAGATCGATGCCGACAACATCCAGGGCGCCATCGCGACCTTCACGCGCGGCCTGGGGATGAACCCCAGCGCGTACGAAGCCAGCGTGATGTATGCCCAGCGTGGCCGCCTCTACTATCAGGTCGACAACGTCAACCAGACGATCTCGGACTTCCGTTCGGCGATCAGCACGGGCGGTCTGAATGCCGAAGAGACCCGCGACATGCGGATCAATCTCGGCCAGATCCTGATCAGTGTTGACCAGATCAATGAAGGCATCCGCGAACTGGAAGCGGCCATCGCGGCCGGTGCTACGGTCAATACCGGTATCGCCAAGCTGCTGGCTATCGCCTACGCACAGGGCGAGCGCTTCAATGACGGCCTGCGCTATGCCGAGCAATGGTATCGCGAGGCACCGGACAAGAGCCTGAACGAATACCCGATCATGCTGGTCTACTACCAGCAGCTGAACCGCCCGGCTGACGAGCTGCGGGTTGTTCGCGAGATGGTGAACCGCTTCCCGCAGGAACGCACGGCCTGGCAAAACCTTGTCAGCCTGCTGGCACGTACCGAGCAGGAAGAGCAGGCCTTCGAAGCCAACAAGCTCATGTATCTCAACGGCCTCTTCACCGAGGGCGAGGAGCTGCTGCGTCTGGCCCAGTATTACAGCTTCTATGACAACCCCTATCGCGGGGCGATCATTCTGGAGCGTGAGATGAATGCCGGCCGTATCGAACGCAATGTGCGCAATGTCGAATTGCTGGCGAACATGTGGCGTCAGGCTGCCGAGTTCGAGCGGGCCCTTCCGGTCCTGCGCCAGCTTTCCGAAATGCGCGCAGACGGCCAGACCGCTCTGGTGCTCGCCGAGGCTCACTACCAGCTGAACCAGTGGGAACCGGCAGCGCAGGCTTTCCAGACGGCGCTGAACCGTGGCGGTCTCCGCCAGCCGGGTGAAGCCTGGGTGCTTCTGGGAACTGCCCGCTTCAACATGGATGATCGTCAGGGCGCTCTGGCGGCCTTCCGTGAAGGTGCGCGTTTTGCCTCCTCGCGCAGCCAGGCCAATGGCTGGATCCAGTTCGTCAACGGCCAGATCGAAGGTGTGGCCCGCCGCGCCCGCCAGCGTGAGCAGGTGCAGATCGATGAGTGCCGCCTGACGGTCGAGGCCGAACGCCGCATTGCGACGGTTATCGGTGAGGCTGATGAAGATGGCCGCGTGCGTATCGAAGTGCCTGAACGCTGCCAGGCCTACTTCAACCAGTATGGCGAGCAGTTCCGCGAAGTCGGCATGACCGACGAGCAGGCTGCCGAGCGCCGGGCCCAGCTCGAGCGCAACGCGCAGGAAGCTGCCGCTGCTGGCTAGGTCAACAGTACCTGACTGAAATGGAAAAGGCCCCGGCAACACGCCGGGGCCTTTTTTAT
Organism: Glycocaulis sp.; assembly: GCF_052168375.1. NCBI lineage: Bacteria > Pseudomonadati > Pseudomonadota > Alphaproteobacteria > Maricaulales > Maricaulaceae > Glycocaulis > Glycocaulis sp. The sequence goes on along the minus strand of NZ_JBQLZR010000089.1, from coordinate 15,659 downwards.
TGCGCCTGAGGGCGCTTCAGAGCTGCCACGGCGCTCTAGCTTGGCGCCCGTTCCAGCGCCCTCCTGCCGCGCTGAGAAAGTGGTCGCACCGCAACCGCCGGGAGCAGCGCAGGGCCGTAAGGAAGGCCGCACAGGTAAGGCAAACAGGCAAACAGGCAAACAGGCAGGACTGGCCGGCAGCCGACCCGGTGTGCAGTCCGGACATGAAAAGGCCGGGCAGCATGACTGCCCGGCCTCTTGCAGTTCTGACTTTGGCGCTGCGGCCTATTCGGCGACTTCCTCGCCGGCTTCGCCGGTGTCGGCTTCTGCATCGGCAAGGCCGGACACCATCAGGGCGAAAGCCCAGTCCTGGGCCCGTTCGCGAAGGGAGTCGAAGCGTCCCGACGCGCCGCCATGCCCTGCGCCCATATTGGTGCGCAGGAGGGTGAGGCCGTTATCGGTGCGCATCTCGCGCACGCGGGCCACCCATTTGGCCGGTTCCCAGTAGGTGACGCGCGGGTCGGTCAGACCGGCCGTCGCCAGAAGGTGGGGGTAGTCCTGAGCGCTCACCTGATCGTACGGGCTGTAGGACAGCATGTAGTCATAGGCCGCCTCGTCAGTGATGGGATTGCCCCATTCATTCCATTCCGGCGGGGTCAGCGGCAGGGTGGGGTCCGAGATCGTGTTGATCACGTCCACGAACGGCACTGCGCCAATCACGCCGGAGAAGAGTTCCGGAGCCTGGTTCATTGCTGCGCCAACCAGAAGGCCGCCGGCTGAACCGCCAAAGGCCACGATATTGCCTTCGCTGGTATAGCCGGCCTCGGCAAGCGCCCGGCCCGCATCAACGAAGTCGTTGAACGTGTTGAGCTTCTGGTCGAGCTTGCCGTCCAGATACCATTGATAGCCGTTATCGGTGCCGCCCCGGATGTGGGCGATCGCATAGACCATGCCGCGGTCAACCAGCGACAGATTGCCGATGGAGAAGCTTGCCGGAATGGAAATCCCGTAGGAGCCATAGCCGTAGAGCAGGAGCGGGGCTGAACCGTCAATCGGCGTCTCGACCCGGTGCAGGATGGTGACCGGAACGGCGGTGCCATCGCGCGCGGTGATGTTGATACGCCGCACGGAATAGTCGTCCGGGTTGTGGCCAGAGGGGATTTCCTGCTCCTTGCGCAGGGTCCGCTCACGCGTGGCCATGTTGAAGTCCCAGGTCTGACGCGGCGTCGACGGGCTTTCATAGGTGAAGCGCATGTCGTCGGTGGCAAACTCATAGCCGCCGCTCATTCCCAGCGAGTAGGCTTCTTCCTCGAACGCGATGTCGAACTCTTCACCGCTCTCGACATTGCGCACGATGATACGGGGCAGGGCGTTGGAGCGCTCGGAGCGCACCAGCCAGTTCTCAAAGCCCATCAGCCCGTTCACATAGGTGCCCGAGCGATGCTCGATGAAGGGCTCCCAGTTCTCGCGGCGCGGATCATCCACCGGCGCACGCATGATCTGGAAGTCCACCGCGCCATCCTGGTTGGTACGGATATACATGCCATTGCCGGTCTCGGTGAGGGAGTATTCGACGCCCTCCTCGCGTTCGGACACCAGCACGGCCTCGGCGGCCGGGTCGTTGGCGTCATAGAGGCGCACTTCGCTGGTCGTGTGATCACCGGTGGAGACGATGATCCAGCTATCGCCGTCGGTACGCCCGACGCCGATGAAGTAGCCATCATCGGTTTCCTCGTAGACCAGCTCGCGCTCGGTGGAGTCGATGGCCTGACGGTAAACGCGCTTGGGCCGGGCGTTCTCGTCGCGCCACACCCAGTAGATGGTGCGCGAGTCATTGGCCCATTCCAGCGAGCCATAGCCTTCGTCGGTCAGGGTGGCGATGTCTTCGCCCGTTTCCAGATCGCGGATCCGGATCTCGTAGTATTCCGAGCCATTGGTATCCACCGCCCAGGCGACATAGCGCTGGTCGGGGCTGTGCTCGAACGCGCCCAGCGAGAAGTATTCGGTGCCTTCGGCCTCGGCGTCGCCATCAAGGATGATCTGCTCCTCGCCGGAAATCTCGCCGTTTTCGTCTGCGGGGCGGCGCGCGAGGATCGGATACTGGCCGCCTTCGCGATAGCGCGAATAGTAGAACCATTCGCCATCGCGGCTCGGCACCGAGCTGTCATCCTCGCGGATACGGCCGCGCATCTCCTGATAGATCGTCTCCTGCAGGCCGGAGAGGGGGCTCATCACCTCCTCGTAATAGGCGTTTTCAGCATCAAGGAAGGTGCGGATTTCCGGGTTCAGCACGGACGGGTCGCGCATGACCTGCTGCCAGTTCTCATCGCGCAGCCAGCCATAATTGTCGACGCGGGTGCGTCCGAGCTGTTCGATGGTGACAGGGCGTGCTTCCACCTCCGGCGCGCTGATTTCAAGCGCGCGGGCGATGAGATCGGACTGCGGAGCAGCTTCATTCATGTCGGACTGGCTCGCGGTATTGGTGGTGTCAGGAGAGGAGGCGGGTTCGCAGGCGGAAAGGCCCAGAAGGGCGAGACCTGCCACGCCAGCCATCAGGCCGGCGCGAAAGCGAAATTCGGACATGGAAATTGGCTCCGGAAAATGAACAGCTCACCCCGGCAGTTGGAGTGTGCGTAACACTCTAGCCGTCATTGCCCGCCGGACGGAAGTCCAGCACTTCGCCATTTGCACACCAGCGCTGGCCGGTCGGCGGCGGGCCGTCATTGAAGACGTGGCCGCCATGGGCGCCGCAATTGGCACAGTGAAATTCGGTGCGCGGCATGATCAGCTTGAAGTCGGTCTTGGTGCCGACAGCATCGGCGCTGACGGGCGCAAAGAAGCTGGGCCAGCCGGATCGGGACTCATACTTGGCGGCCGAGGAAAACAGCGCCTCGCCGCACACCACGCAGTGATAGGTGCCGTCACGCTTTTCCGCGTTCAGCAGCGAACAGCCCGGCGGCTCGGTGCCTTCATGAAAGGCGATGCGTTCCTGTTCCGGTGTCAGCCGGGCGCGAAGCGTGCGGATTTCGTCGTCGGATAGGCGGGGCATGACTGTCCTCGTCGGGGCCGGATGGCGGCGCAGCGGATCAGGATGGATCGGCGCGTCTCACAGACAAGATGGGTGTGGTCAGCACGATGACAATGAGGACGCCCAGAATTCCCGCTGCCGGGATCAGGGCGGCATCGCGCGGTCCCAGCCACTGGACGACATAGCCCATGGCAACTGCTCCGGCCGGCATGCCGCCAAAAAGGCCGAGCTGGTAGACGCTCATCACACGCGCGATCTGTTTGCGCGGTGCGTTTTCCTGAACCAGTGCGCGCGATAGCGACATCGCAACGCCGCCTGCCAGCCCCCACACAAAAATGACGGCAAAGAGCTGGATCAGAGTCAAAGGCAGCGCGATGCAGGCCAGCGCCAGCGCGGCCATCGTCTGCACAACCATCAGCGTGCGGCCCGGACGCTCGATCAGCGGAAGGCGGGCAAGGATGATGTTGGAGAAGAAGGCGCCCAGCCAGAACGTCACCATCATGCCGGCCAGCACGTCATAGCCTGCGCCATAGATATCGCGCACCAGAACCGGGATGATGACGAAGAAGCCGCCGCCAACAACCAGTGCGCCGACCGCAATCATGATCAGGGTCATTGGCCAGATGACCTGCGATTCCAGGACGGTGCGCATGCCCGTCAGGAGCGCAGTGATCACCGGCTCGCTATGCTCGCGCGGGCGCGGCAGGCGCGGCATGGACAGGGCGATCAGCCCGCCCGCCGCCAGCACCACGGCCTGGATGGCAAACAGCGGGGCGGGCCCGAAATAGCTCGCGAGGAATCCCGCGCCCATGCCGGTGATCTGGGCGCCGAACTGGACCAGTGAGGCAAAGACGATCGCGCGTTGCAGGCTGAGCGGGCGGCCAAGGCGCTGGGTCACGCGGGTCACGCCATTGATGGCGGAATCGCGCGCTGGCATCACGAAGGCTCCGGCGCTGCCGACTACCAGCGCGTAGACCACCAGCGCCTCGTAGCTGAGGAGTCCGGCAAAGAGCAGGGCGGAGAGAACACCGGCCGAGAGTCCGGCGATGAGGTGGAAGGTCAGCAGAAGCGTGCGCCGGTCAGCGCGCTCGGCCAGCACGCCGGTCAGCGGCAGAAGGAAGAGCATGGGCGCGGTCAGGGCCGCCTGAGCAATTCCGAGCCGGGCCGGCGTTTCTGCAAGCGTGAAATTGATGACGCCCGGAAACAGTGTCGTTTGCAGGCCGAAGCTCGCAAACCACGCGCTCACCACAGCCATGTAGGCCCAGAACGGATCGGGACGGAAACTGCGGCGGGCAGGCACCGGGAGCGTGTTGTCGGTATCAGGCATTTCGGTCTGGCGCCGTCCCGTTTTCCAGCAGGTCTTGAAACCCCTTAGGCCAATTATGCCAGCTTCGCCACGTTTCCTTAATCGGCGCGCGACAAGCTGCAGTGCACGTGAAAGTCAGATAGTGCGTTGGAGTCCCGCTGTCATGGACCGCCCTGATCCCGTTCCGGCACCGGCTGTGTCGGCCCGTTCGCGCCTGACCCGGCGCCTGGCCGATATTGTCTGCCTGCCATCCAGCCAGCTCAGCCCGCAAGAACGCTGGATCGTTGCCGACGTACTCGAAGAAATCATGCGTCATGCCGCGCCTGACCTGCGCGGGCGCATTGCCCGCCGCCTGGCCGAACAGGCAGAGGCACCTCCGGGCCTGTTGCGCCGTCTGGCCCTTGATGCCTTCGAGGTGGCAGAGCCGATCCTTCAGACCGCAAAATCCCTGACCGATTTCGACCTGATGGAAATTGCCTCCAAGGGCGAAAGCCGCCACCGGCAGGCCATTGCCCGGCGCAGCCATGTCAGTGAAGTGGTCTCGGCTGCGCTGGTTTCGGCCGGCGACATGACCGAAGTGTCCGCGCTTCTGGCCAATCCCGGTGCGCGCCTCGCCAGCCAGACGCTTGACCGCCTATTGCAGATGGCAGCCGGCGAACCGGGGCTCGCCCGTGGCATCATCAAACACAGCGAGCTGCGCCCGGCACAGGCCCTCGCGCTGTTCTGGGATTGCGGCCATGAGGAGCGGCGGCTGCTGCTGGAACGCTTCGGCGTCAGCCGGGCGATCCTGCAGGATGCGGCTGACGATGTGTTTCCGCTGGCCGCCAGCGAGACGCCGCGCGATGAACTCATCGGCAGGGCGTTGAGCTATATTGAGCGCCGCCAGCGCAATCGCGCCGCCGCCGAACGATCCGCATACGGGTCGCTGGAAGGCGCCGTGGAGGAAGCCCGCCGGAACGGGATTACCCCGGCCATCAGCGATGAAATGGCGACGCTCGCCAATATCCAGCGCTCACTTCTCGACCGGATGCTGGGCGATTTTGGCGGTGAACCGCTCGCCGTGCTCGCCAAGGCGACGGGCCTGTCGCGCAATCATCTTATGATGATGCTGGAGCTGGCAGGCCGGGCCGAGGCCGCCATAGAGCAGGCGCGCTATGTGTTCGATACGCTCTCGGTCGACCGGGCCCAGACCGTGCTGCGCTACTGGAACTGGTCGCTGACGCGCCCCGTCGCCTGACGGCGGGCCTCTATCCCGCACCGGTATCCGCCTGTGTTTCGCGAGAAAGCTCGCGGGTTGTCCATGCTTCACGATTCAATCAATGGTTGATTTCAAGCGCTAGCAAGGCGCTTGATATGATTTATCCCTTTCTGAAAACGTGAAGCAGGAGGGGCTTTTGCAATCAATGTAGGAAAATTATCCTCGCTTCTGGCGTGCGCGTCTAGGATGACCTCCGATACGCACCGATCAGGAGTTGAGGACATGGATATGAAACAGGCTCGCGCGGAGCATGACCGCGCCCGCGCCCAGCTTGCCCGTCAGGCGGTCGCCTTCAGCACAGGCGTGCCGGTAGAGGCTGTGAATGCGCTGACACGCGGCACGGCGCAGGCCGCGCTGGCCCGGCAGATGGCGATGTATCTGGCGCATGTCGCCTTCGAGATGTCGCTGGCACGCGTGGCCCAGGCTTTTGGCCGGGACCGCAGCACGGTCGCTCACGCCTGTGCCAAGATCGAGGATCTGCGCGATGATGCCGCCTTTGACAGCAGCCTGGATGATCTGGAGACCTCACTGCGCTCCATGCCCGATCCGGCGCGGCTGAAACGGCTTGCATCACTGGGCATGGTTGGCGCCGCGTCCGAGTGCCGCCTGTGAGCGCGCCGTCCTGGATGATCCGGCTTGCCCGCAAGGGCCGCCGGATTGCGCCTCTGCCGGGTGGACGCGGCTATGGGGTGTATTCGGGTACGGACAGGCGCCGCAGGCCGCTCGCGCTTTTGACGCCTGCCGAGTTGCAGGCGGCAATCTCTGGCGGCCTCGTCGAAACGGCCGGGCAAGGCGGCTGGGAACTCACCGATGCAGGCCATGCGCGCCTGAAGCGCGAAGAGACCATCCGTCATGAATCTGATGGTGAGGGCGGGTTCGCCAGCCAGCACCGCACCCTTGCCGACAGGGCGGTCATGCAGGCCGATGGCCGCATCGCGCTGGCGAGGGCCAATATCGATGCCTCTCCACTGGCTCGCTATGCGGTGGCTCGCGAAGGACGGCCGGCCTTGCTGGAGCGGGTTCATGTGACAGCCGGTGAGCGCTTGCGCGCCGACTACGATGCATCGGCCATGCGCTCGCGGGTCACTTCCCACTGGTCGGGTATGCCGCGAAGTGCATCCAGAACGCCTGTCGATGCCACAGATGCACCCATACGCGCCCTCGATGCGCGCAACCGGGTGATGGACGCGCTGGCGGCGGCGGGGCCGGGCCTCGACCGATTGCTGGTGAACATGCTGATCCGGGAGACCGGCATGGAGCGTGCCGTGCGCGATCTCGACTGGCCGGACAAGGCCGGGCAGACAGCGCTGCAACTCGCTCTGGAGCGCCTCGCCATACATTACGGTTTGAAGCGGGCAGGGGTGCGCGCTGATCCTTACGCCTAAGGTCGTCAGCCTTGCGCTGCAGCGAAATTGCGGATGCGGGCCACCATGGACGCGAGCCCGTTGGAGCGCTGCGGCGAGAGATGCTCCCCCAGTCCGATTTCGCCCAGCACTTCGCGCGCATCGATGGCGGAAACCTCTTGCGGCGTACGCCCGCCATAGAGGCGGATCACCAGCGCCACGAGCCCCTTGACGATGTGGGCATCGGAATCGCCGCGCAGCACAAGGCGTCCGTTCGGGTCGGTATCGAGGACCAGCCAGACCTGGCTGACACAGCCCTGCACCTTGTGGGTGTCGCTATGCTCGGCCTCGCTCAAGGGTTCAAGCTGGCGGCCCATGTCGATGAGGTAGCGATAGCGCTCCTCCCAGTCGCCCAGGAAGTCGAACTCGTCGATGAGGGATTGAATGTCTGCGTCGCGCTCCATGGCGCTGACCTAGGCGCAGCAGCCCCAAAGGGCAAGACGCGTCTCTGCCCTGATTGTCTGGCCGCTAGCGGGTCTGTGCGGCAGCTTTGGCGCCTTCGGTTTCACGCGAGGCCTCGATCATGGCGTCGGCCTGTGACAGGGCGACGCTGCCGACATAGCCGCCAAACCCGGTCACATGGGTCCAGATTTCGCAAAGCTCGCCATATTCGGCGCAGATGCCGGTCTCATGCTGGCGTGCGGCAACGGGAGCGGGCTGGCTCTGGTTCTGCTGCAGGCTGGCCGCGGCGCGTGCTGCCGGTTCGGACAGCAGACGCTCCATGTCGCTCGCAAACAGGCCGCCAGCCGCCGTGAAGCCGGGCGGCACAAATGCCGCAACGACCGCAATCCAGAATGCAGCGCGCAATAGGAACATCATCGGCTTCGCCTCAGCCTTCCGCTTCGCGGGAAGTTCTGTCCCGCACGATGAAGGCTAGGCAGGCCGGCCTGCAATTTCCAGCGAAAGCCGGGCGTGGGGTAAATGGCCGATTAACGCTGCTTAAGCTTGGTTTTCAGATCGTTAATGCCGAAAGCTATTCCGATACCGGAGCTCTGGAGGCGGTCAGGCAATCTGCCACCTCTTCCAGCGCGTGCTCGGCGATGCAGAACGCGTCCTCATACTTGAAGTGACCCGCAGCGACGCACTGGGCAAGGTTCAGCCTGGCGGTGACGATGCAGCGCTCCACGCCCGGATCGGCCAGCAGGACGTCCATGGCGCGCATGTCGCCGGACTCGATCGATTGCAAGGCTGCCACCGCAAGGATGCGGCCCACCCGGCGTTCATCGGGCTGCAACTGCGCTTCGCCGACGGTCAGCGACAATTCCGGCGAGGGTGCTGCGGGCCTCGGCGTTGTCGCAGGCGCGGCGAAGAGGTCAGAGGCGGCGCCAAGTCGCCGGCCATTGCCGCCTTCCGGCATGCGGAAGGGCGATTGCAGGCGGACCGAACCGCTCTCGATTTGCTCCAGGCGGATGCGCCGGTCCGTGGCGCGCGCGCGGGCCCAGGCCTGCCCTTGCAGGTCATAGGCGGCCTCGCGATACCGCCCGGCGACATCGTCAATCTGCTGGTTATCGGTGCTGAGCGCGCCGACCACATTGTCAGAGGCTGCGTCCGCGCCCATGAAGCCGGTCACGAAGACCGGATCATTCATCAGGCTCGCGGCCGTCACGCCGGGTCCGTAATAATCGGCAATCGCGCGTACGGAATCGATGAATTCGGGATGCTGGGAGGCAACCAGTGCCGCATAGGCAATCTGGGCGTCGACCAGACGGCTGTCGGTATAATAGGCGGCGAGCGAATCCATCGTCTCGTCGAGCGCCAGTACAGAAGTCAGTTCGCGCCGCCCGGCCTCGTTCACTTCGGAGTGGAAGGCGGCATAGGTGTCCGCCCGGCGCTCAAGAACGGAGGGTTCGGGCGTCTGGGCTTCGAGCGCCAGCACAGGCTGAGCAGCGTCTGCGCCGGGCTCTGCAGCCGGAACTTCCTGTGTACCTGCAGACAGGGCAGCCAGTGTCAGGCCGACCAGCAAAGATGAGATCATGGCCGAAGCGCTCCAAGCGGATGTGATGGGCGCAGTGTGACGTGAAATTGTCTGTTGTCCAAGGCGTCCAGCAGCGCTTAACCCCGATTCAATAATTGTTAACGCCACAGGCAGAGCTTGCAGTCATACACAGGTTAACTGAGTCGGAATCAGGAACGGTATGACCACCCTTGCGGCACGGCCTGGCAACTGGTTCGAGCGCTCCGGCGCGCGCTGGATGCATGCGCTCTGGGCTGCGGGCTGGGTAGCTGCTGCAATCACCGCCTTCATTTCGGGCGCGAGCCTCGCCGGAGCTGGCCTTCTCGCTGCCGCAGGCCTGCCAGGCCTTGTCGGCTGGCGGGCCGGACGCAGCGCCGTCTGGGGCGATGGCGCCCGCGCGATGACGGTCATCGCCTGGGTCATTCCCGGCCTTGCCCTTGTGTCCGAGCCGGGGCTGGCCGTTCTCGCCTTTCTGGCCGGCCCGGCGGCCCTTGCCGCCTCGCGCCAGTTCATCGCCGCGCTGGTCAGCCTGACCGTCAACGCTGCGGCCCTCATCATTCTCGCAATTGCAGGAACAGGCCCCGTCGCGGCCGGTATTGCCAGCGTGCCGATGGCGCTCGGGATTGCGGGCTTTGTCGCAGCGTGCGCACTGCTTTCGCTTGGGTCGGTCCTGCCGCGTCTTGCCCGGCTTGAAACCGCCAATGCCGCGCTGGCGGCACCGGCAGAAGGTTTCCACCATGCGCCGTCTGCGCTCATTGTCTGTGACGGTGAAGGGCGGATGCAGGCCGTGTCAGCAGCCTTGCGCAAGATGATGCCCGGCCTGCCGCGCGAGATTGCCGGCCTGCCTGTCGCCAGCCTCGCCTATGAGGATGAGGGTCACGATCTTCTAGACCAGCAATTGCGCCACGCGCGCGGCTCCATCGTGACGACCATGCGCGGTGCCGGCGGCCGGCCGGTCACGCTGGAAGCCCATGCGCACAAGGCCGGCGACGGTTTCGTTGTGGTCCTGTCTGCACCGGAACTCGAAAGTGCGCTGGTCGACCGGCTGCGCCGCGAACGCGACGAAGCCATTGCCAACAGTCAGGCCAAGTCCGAATTCCTAGCCGCAATCAGCCATGAATTGCGCACGCCGCTCAACGCCATTATCGGCTTCTCCGACCTGATGAAGCAGCGCCTGTTCGGCCCCATGCCGGCGCGCTACGCCGAATATGCCGACCTCATTCATGAGAGCGGTGTCCACCTGCTCGATCTGATCGGCGATGTGCTGGACATGTCGCGTATCGAGGCGGACCGCTACGAGCTGGTGCGCGAGACCTTCGATGGCGGTGAGGTGGACGAGACCTGTGTGCGCATGATGCGCCTTCGGGCCGAGGACCGGAATATCCGGCTGAGCTGCGATGCTGGCACCGCGGCTCTGCCCGTGCATGCCGATCGCAAGGCGCTGCGCCAGATCGTGCTGAACCTTCTGTCGAACGCCATCAAGTTCACGCCCCATGGCGGCGCGGTCGTCGTGATGCTGCGCGCGAGCGGACCGGATCTGGTCATTGCGGTCGGCGATAGCGGGCCTGGCATGTCTGATGCGGAGCTGAACCGGCTGGGCCAGGCCTACGCGCAAGCCTCCACCGCCCGTCAGAGCGAGGAGCGCGGCTCCGGTCTGGGGCTGGCGCTGGTACAGGCGCTCGCAGGCCTGCATGGCGGCGCACTCAGCCTGAAGAGCCGTCAGGGCGAGGGCACGACCGCAACCATCCGCCTGCCGGTCATGACGTCTGGCAAGGTGGAGGCAGACGAGGAAACGCCGGAGATTCCGGCTGTCCATGCGCAGATACGCCGTGCACAGGAGGCCGGTCAGGCCATCGCGCAGCAGGCCGCTGCCAGCTGATCAGGGACGGGTTTCCGGCTCGCGCGGTGTGTTGGCCGCCAGCGCGTAATCATGGGCCTGACGCAGGCCCCCTGCCTCGATCCAGACCCGGCCGATGCGGCCCCCCGTCTCATCGAACAGATCAACACGCGCCGCTTCGGCGGCGTCCAGCGCGGCAATGCGTTCGAGGGTTTCATCCGGAAAGATGAAGCTCGCCGTCTCACCTTCGCCTTCCGGCGCGAACTGTCCGCCATCGCGCAGGCGCCCGCTCGTCCAGATGCGTTGCTGGCCATTGCTGAGCGCGCCAAGCGCCGCAAGCGGTTCACCGCCGGGCGGCTGGCGGCGTCCGCCATAGGTGAAGTCTATCGGTGTCGGTGCCAGGTTCACATCGCGCAGCACGATGACCGCGCTGACCGGGCGCTGGCCGGAGCGAAGCGAAAGCAGGACTACAGGCTCGGTTCCGATAATGACGGAGCCAAAGCGGGCCGAAAGATCGCCATGGACCGCGTCCTGCGCGAGTATCCAGGGGGCTTCGCCTTCGATCGCCGGCGGACCTGCTGTCCAGCTCCGGCTAGGTCCGTCAAAGACACGCTCCCCGCCCATCAGCCAGCCATTGAGCGCCTGCCGGTAGCGGCTGACCGGAAAAACGGTCTCGCTGCTGGTACAGTCAGGCGTTGTCCAGCGCCGCTGGATGCGCGCCGTGCCGGCAGAGTAGACCGCTGCGGACATGCCGTCCTGCTCGGCCAGATGGCGGGCGGTGGCGATCTCGCGTTCCAGAATGGCCCGTTCGCCAGGTGCCAGCAGGCCACAGGCCGTGTCGATCGTCGCGACCTCCACAAGCCGGCCCAAACGCGCGGCAGGGCCGGTGCGCACATCCTCTGCGGCTTGCGAGAGGGAAAGGGCGGAAAGGGCGGTCAGAAGGATCATCCGGCCGATACTACTCGGCGCGGGTTGATCTCCGGTTTACAGCATTGCCCGCAAACAGCAGCAGCACGGACAGGGCAAACGCGATCAGGGCAAACAGCCTGTCATGCTCGCGGAAGAGCGAGATCAGCTGGTCGGACAGGGGTTCGCCTGCGCTGGCGGTCGGGCCAAACGCGGTCACAGAACCGGCGTCCCACAGGACAGCCCGGCCCTGCATTTCCTGCCAGAGATCAGAATGGGCAAGCCGGCGCGCCGCACGCGAGAAATCCGCGCCTTCTGGCGCAGTCACCAGCGCGACGGTGCGCCCGCCGGGTTCACGGTAAAGCGCGGCAACACCGGTCACGGCGCCCGCAACAGCGCTGCCCTCATCGGCAAACGCGGTCGACCCGTAGGGTCGGCGGGTGCGCGGTACGCGCCGGTCGGCGGCTTGTGCTGCGGCGCGCACTTCGGCAGGCGCCGCCCGTACAAGATCGGGATTGATGGCCGTGATCGGCCCCAGCAGGAAAAGATCATGATCGGCCGGGGCAAGGCCTGCGTCATCGCCATACCAGGCAAAGAGCCAGGATGAGCCTGAAACCAGCGCCGCGCGCGACAGCAAGGTGAGGGCACCCAGCCGGTCTGCTGTGCTCTCGCCTGCAAGCACGACGGCGGCCCGGCCACCATTCTCACGCGCAAAAGGCGCACCGGAAGACGCAAGGGCCTGCAAATGCTCACGCCCCTCGACGCGCCGCGCAGACGCGTGCGTCAGGGCAGGCGCGGACAGCGCGGTTGCCGGCGTCATCCGGGTTTCGCTCGACGCAAAGCTGCGCGCCGCGAACAGGCGAGCCGCTGCGGCAACGATCGTGGTGTCTGATCCGGCGAGGTGAATGGTGTAGGGGTCGGTCAGCGCGATGGAGGCCGTCGGCGAAAGCGGGTCAATGGCGGCGCGCACGACAAGCTCTGCTGCCTGCGGGCGTTCCACCAGCACGGGGGCCTGCCCCATGCGCAGGGCAATGCCCTGGGCCACCAGCGCCTCGACCGCGAGACGTTCGCGCCCGGAACCGGCCGCGTCGATGAAGACACGGCGCGGCGCGGCGAACTGGGCGGCGAGGGCCGTCTCCAGCGATTGCAGCGTTTCATGGCCCGCAGCGGGCAGGGCTGTTACGCGCAGCCGGCTGGAGCGCAGATCAATGCGCCATCCATCGGCCATCCCGGCATGGAAGCGCACGACCAGAAGGTTTTCACCTTCCGACAGGCTTTCCGAATAGAGCGAGAAACGCGCCTCGAAACTTTCCGGCAGGGGCGAGAGGGAGATTGTGCGAGAACCGGTCAGGAAGGCTTCCAGCCGCCCGCCCGACTGGCCCGAGACGGGCTGCGCGGACAGGACCAGCTCCACCCCTTCCGGCACGGCGCCCGGCGCCAGCGTGAAGGGAATGCGCAGCTCGCGTGTATCGGCATCAAGGCGGTGGAAGGCGGCGTCATCACTGCGCAGGCTGGCAAGCGTCCGCTCTTCAGATCGCGCTATGCGCTCGGGAGATGTTTCATCGCTGAAGGACGAGGCGCTTGTGTCATCGGGAATGGCTGCCATTACAGCAGGACTGGCCACAAGCAGGGCTGCCAGGGCGGCAACCTTGCACAAGACACTGATGTGTCGTGCCTGTATCGTCATGAAACGCTCCCCTCGATTTACACATTATTAAGCAATTGGCCTGCCAGCAAGGAAGAATCATGCCTGAGCTCAACACATGGATCTGGGTTGATGCCCTGCGCTGGCGCGCGGAACGCGAGGGCGCGTCCTTTTTTGTCCTGCACAAGGGCGATAGCGATGCTGGCGCAGTCCTGGTGAAGGTGATCGATGGCGACAGGCTGGCTCATCTCTATGTGCCGGTGCGCGACATGGAGGGCGAGCGTCTGTGGTCGAGGCCGCTTGGCGCACCGGTCGAGGAGGCACGCGCCGACAGCTATATCGCGCGCCGCCGCGAGGACGATCCGGACATCTGGGCGGTTGAGATCATCGACCGGCAGGGGCGCCATTTCCTGATCGAGCCGGTTGAGCGCTAGGACGCTGAATCAGGGTTAACTGCCGGGTAACACTGCCATTCTCTCAACGAGGCGGTGACGCAGTTTTAACGCGGCCCCGCCAGACTGGCGCCATTCAGGGTGAACACGCAGCCTGCCCGGCCGGAACAGCACCTCGTCAAGGAAGGGGCCTCCGGCAGACGCGGCAAGGCTGCATCAAAGTGGGGTCTTCCGGTGCTTTTCCTGTTCAACGATGTTGTTTTCAGTCTTGGCGATCCTGAGCGCGCGGCTCTGTCCGCCGGCAGTCCGATGTCGGAGGCCCAGCTGCGCGCGCTGACCCTTGGCAAGGCGGTCAAGCTGGTGCGCGAAGCGGTGTTCGACGAGCCTTTGCTGGCCCGTCATGCGCCCGACAAGGCGCGCTTCCTTGCTGCGCTGATCGGCTGGAAGAGTGACGAGGCCAATGCGCTACTGGCGATCCGTCCCAATGCGGCGCGCGGGCCAGAGGATGTGCAGGTGCGCGTGGCTTCAGTCGGCCTGATGGTGCTCACCCAGCTCAAGGGCCTGCAGGAGGTTGACCTGCTCACAGCGCGCACGGCCAATGATGCGGTGTGGCTGCACGCCCCCCAGCGCTTGCGCGCCTGAGGCCTGATTGCTAGGTCCGGCGTCGACATTGTCTTCGACAGCCAGGACCGGCCATGACCTCCCCTTCAAGCGCCTTGCCCGAATGGGCGCGCCGCCGCACGTTCGCGATCATCTCACACCCCGACGCCGGCAAGACGACGCTGACGGAGAACATCTTGCTCTCCGCCGGCGCGATCCGGCTGGCTGGTCAGGTCAAGGCGCGCGGCGAGAACCGGCGCACCCAGTCGGACTGGATGAAGATCGAGCGCGAGCGCGGGATTTCGGTCTCCGCCTCGGTGATGACCTATGAATATGGCGGCCTGCTCTTCAACCTGCTTGATACGCCGGGTCACGAAGACTTCTCCGAGGACACCTATCGCACGCTGACCGCCGCCGACAGCGCGATCATGGTGCTGGACGCCGCAAAGGGCGTGGAGCCGCGCACACTCAAGCTGGTCGAGGTATGCCGCCTGCGCGACATCCCGATCCTTACCTTCATCAACAAGATGGACCGCGAGGCGCTGGACCCGTCCGAGCTGCTGGACGACATCCAGGACAAGCTGGCGCTCGACGCTGCGCCAATGCAATGGCCGGCAGGGTCAGGCAACCGGTTCAAGGGTGTGGCTGATCTGGAACGCGACGAGTTCGTCGTCTATCGCCGCCCGTCTGCTGATGATGCCGATCCGGTGCAGAGCCGCCGCGTCTCCCTGTCCGGCAACGAGATTGCTTCGGTCCTGTCAGAGGCCGAGCTCGCCGAACTGCGCGAGGGTGCGGAGTTGGCCCGTGAGGTCTGCCCCGCCTTCAATCCGCAGAGCTATCGCGAAGGGCATATGACGCCGGTCTATTTCGGATCGGCCCTGCGCCAGTTCGGCGTGTACGAACTGCTCGAAGCGCTCAAGCAGGTAGCGCCGGGGCCGGAAGCCCAGCCCGCGACCGGCGGGCCGGTGCCCGAACTGCAGCCCGATGGCAAGGAAGTGGCCGGGTTCGTGTTCAAGGTGCAGGCCAATATGGACCCCAATCACCGCGACCGGGTGGCGTTCATGCGGCTGTGTTCCGGCACGTTCAAGCGTGGCATGAAGCTGAAGACCGATAGCGGCAAGCTGCTGACCGTCTCCAGCCCGATCATGTTCTTTGCGCAGGACCGGGAACTCGCCGACGAGGCCTATGCCGGTGACGTGATCGGCGTGCCGAACCATGGCGCGCTGCGTGTGGGTGACACGCTGTCAGAAAGCGGCAAATGGCGCGTGGCCGGTATCCCGAACTTCGCGCCCGAACTCCTGCGGCGTGCCCGCCTGAAAGATCCGCTTAAAGCCAAGCACCTGAAAAAGGC
>NZ_JBQLZR010000088.1:0-2115 GCF_052168375.1 Glycocaulis sp. | reverse complement strand
CGCCAGAGAGCCGGCCGGGCGATAGGCATACACCGTGCCCGTCATGTTCGGCTTGTGATCCAGCTCCCATTCGCGGCGCGGCAGGGGCGCATCGACGGGAGCCTCGGCGAACGTGTAATGCAGCCAGCCGTGCCAGTCGGACGGTACGCGCGACGCATCGGCATAGCCGTTATAAATGACCCAGCGGCGTGGAACGCCGTCTGCGCCGGAGCCACGCTTGCGCTCTTCATAATAGCGATTGCCGTACTCGTCCTCGCCGACCAGCGTGCCGGAGCGGCTGATCGTCCACAGCGCGCCCAGCGTCGCGCCATTCCACCAGGCAAACAGTCGGCCAATGAAGTCGAGCATGGCTGGAAACACTCCCTCGCCGGTCAATCGTGTCTTGTGGCGTATATGCAATGCGTCTGGCCCCGCGTCCAGTGCAGGCCTGTGCGTCGTCAGGATGCGCGCAGGATTTTCTCCAGAGCCTTGCCGCGCGCCAGCTCGTCCACCAGCTTGTCGAGATAGCGTATCTCGCGCATCAAAGGTTCCTCGACCTCCTCCACCCGGACGCCGCACACGACGCCCTTGATGAGGGTGCGCGACGGGTTCATTGCGGGAGCCTGCGCAAAGAAGGCCTCGAAATCGATACGTTCTTCCAGCACCGTGGCGAGGCCCGCCGCATCATAGCCGGTGAGCCAGTGGATGATGGCGTCGAGCTCTGCCTTCGTGCGCCCCTTCCTTTGCGCCTTGGCGACGTAGTGCGGGTAAACACTGGCAAAGCTCATCTTGTAGACCCGGTGAGCGGTCATCGTGCCTTGATCCTTTTCCGGCCTCTATCATGACAGCCTGATGAGCGTGGACAACCCAGTCCATTCTTCGACTCACGTGCCCTCGCGGCGGTATCATCCCTAATGAGTGATTCGCACTCGCCGCCCGATGCATTCCAGAGGGCTGCGAGCAGGCCCGCCGCCCGACAAGCGGCAATCAGGGAAGTGTCCGCGCCATGACGATCAACCGCCGCCTGACGACGCAAGGGGCCGATCCGCTCGCAGGGCTGAGCTTTGTCGAGCGTCCGTGCGGGCATGCGGACCCCGACGCGCTCGGCTCGCACGGGGTGCGCATCAGCGCACCGGATAGCTGGCCCGATAGCGCGGTGACAGCTCTGGCCCTTCTGACCGGTGCAGACCTCTCTGAAGGCACTCTGGACGGTCGCGAAGCACTGGTCCGCCTTGCCCGTGAGCTTGGTGACCGTGCCGGTTTTGCATCTGGCAGCGCAGGCGCTGACGAAATCCTCGCCAGCATGGCCGCGCGCGAAGCCTGTCCGGCGGACCATCTCTGGCTCGGCGAGCCAGACGCGGCCATCCCGGAGGAAACCCTCGCCAGCGGACCGTTCGAGGCCGGGGCGCTGATCAGCCTGATCAATACCGCCGCCATGGCCGGTGCGGCCGGTGATGTCGGCATGCGCATAGTGCGCGACAGGCTGGAAGCGGTGGCGCTGGCCTGCATCAATTGCGATGGCAGTGAAGGCGAATGCTTTGACCCGCGCCATAACCGCGCCCTTGCCCGCTCTGTGCGCGCGGCCCGCCGCGACGGTGTGCCGGACGCGATGATCGAACGGGCCATTGCCCGCGCCCGTCAGGGAATCGATACCATCGAAGACGGGGCTGGCTTCGTTCCCGACATGCCGGTCAATCCGGTAATTGCGCTGACGCCGGGCCTTCTGACCGGCACGGATCAGGGCGCGCGCGCCTTCCTGCGCGACCTTGCCGCCACCATCTGGACCCATGGCCAGCCGGCTCTGCGCCTAGACGAGACAGACCTGCCTGCAGCGGCGATTGTCCTCGACCTGTCTGCCTTCGCTGGTGACGATGCGGCCTTGCATGACGCAGCAGCCTTGTGGGGGCTGGTAGCGGCAAAGGCGGGCGGAAGCCTTCTGATTGCGGGCCTTGGCGCGCATCTGGCGCTCGAAGGCCTCGCTTATGACAGTGACGAGGCGCGTGCCCGTGCCGCTGTGCTCGCCACACTCGTGCGCGGCGCCAGTGCCGCTCCGGTCATTGCCGGTCCGGTGCCTGCCGAAGCGGCCGCGTGGCTCGGCCTGGCGACACACGGGATCGAACCGGCGGGCATCGCCGC
>NZ_JBQLZR010000087.1:0-7074 GCF_052168375.1 Glycocaulis sp. | reverse complement strand
CAGCGCGGCGCCCGCGCGTCCGCTCGCGCCTGAAACACCCGCCAGCGGTGAAGGTGCCATTCCGGCTGAGGAAATCGCGCGCATCACGGACGATGTGGTTACGGCGCTCAAGGGCGTGTTCGATCCGGAAATCCCGGTCGACATTTATGAGCTTGGCCTGATCTACAAGGTCGATCTGGAAGATGACCGCACCTTGAAGGTGGAGATGACGCTGACGGCGCCCGGCTGCCCGGTTGCCGGCGAGATGCCGGGCTGGGTACAGGATGCCTGCAACACGGTGGACGGGGTTAAGCGCACCGAGGTGAACCTCACCTTCGATCCGCCCTGGACACCAGACCGGATGACCGACGAAGCCCGCCTGCAACTCAACATGCTCTAGGAGCCCATATCATGGCCCGCGAAAGACCCAAGCCCGTCACCCTGACCGAACAGGCTGCCGCCCGTGTCCGGGCGCTGATGGCGCGCGAAGGCAAGGGGTATTTGCGTGTCGGGGTCAAGAATGGCGGCTGCGCCGGCATGGAATACACGATGGATTATGTCGAGGCGCCGGCTCCGCTGGATGAACGGGTGGAAGACCAGGGCGTGGAGATCGTGATTGATTCCAAAGCGATCCTCTTTCTTCTGGGCAGCCAGATCGATTACGAAGTCACCCCGCTGCACGCCAAGTTCGTGTTCCGCAACCCGAACCAGACCGATGCATGCGGGTGTGGCGAAAGCGTCACCATTATTCCTGTGGCCAACGCCTCCTGACCGGCTTGCGCCTGTAAGGGCAGTTAACTAAACCCGGCGGTCTGATATCTGCCGGGGGCATCCATGCAGCTCTTATATTCGCCGACTTCGCCCTATGCCCGGAAATGCCGGGCCCTCATCATCGAGAAGAGCCTGGAGAGCCGAATAGAGCTGGTCGAAGTGTCACCGCTGGATGACCCGGCGGCACTGCATGCGGCCAATCCGCTCGGCAAGGTGCCTGCGCTGGTGCGCAAGAGCGGGCCTGCCATCATCAACTCGCCGCTGATCTGCGAATATATCGACTCGCTAGATGACGAGCGCTGGATACCGGCCAGTGGCGAAAGCCGCCTCCTGGTCCTTCGCCAGCAGGCGATTGCCGACGGCCTGATGGACCTGACTATCGGGCGGCGTATCGAGAAGAACCGTGATGCCAGCCTGCACTATCCTTTGTGGATCGAACGCTGGGAGCGCGGTATCGCGCGCACGCTCGCGCAACTGGATGCGGAACGCGCGCAGTTCGAGCGCTCTGTCGACCACGGCGCCCTGTCGATAGCGGTGGCGCTCTCCTATCTCGACCTCAGATATGCCGAGCTGGACTGGCGTACGTCACATCCGGCACTGGCCAGCTTCCTCGAGCGCTGGGAAGAGCGTGACAGCCTCAAGCTGACTGCTCCGCCCGCGGTCTAGGCTTGGTCTGCCGCCTGTCGTTTGATGCGCGCTTCAGCCCTTAGGCCGCTGAGAAAAGCGATCACGCCGATCATGAAGAAGGCCATGCCTGCCATCGGTCCGAACGGCCGGGGCAAGGTGTAAGCGGACACGATCACCAGCATGGTGAGGATGGCCGTCCCGGCCGCCACCTCGATCTCGTACCGGGTCCACGCCCGCTCCTTCAGGTCCAGACCGATCCGGTCGCCATGCTTGAGTGCGTGGATATAGAGAAGGCCGAAAACGGCCTGCACAGCGATATAGAACACGCCAAAAACGAGATACAGGTGCGCGACCTGATCGACCGTGATGACCTGCTGTATCTCCGCCTCTGTCGCGAAACCCCGGGTGAACAGGGTCACGACGAAATCTGCCATGAATTTCAGTGGGTAGATGAAGACCAGGATCAGGAAGAGCAGGATCGCGTTCAGGAAAACGGTCCAGCCGTCCTGAAGGTCATAGCGCCGGAAAAAGACGTGGTGGGTATGCCAGATCGTCAGGAGCAGCGCGAAGCACGCCGCCATCGAGATGCCGTCACGCCAAAGATTGGCGAGATCGCTGAATGAGGTGGGAACGCTGTTGGCCGCTGCGAGGGTCAGGACCAGCGCGAAGACAATGTCAGAAAGGTTCTCGACGCGGCTGACGTCTGGGCTGCGCCACCGGAAGTGGGCTTCACCGCGCAGAAGTGGGTGACGGGCCATGAATGCTCCCCGGACTGTGTCTGGGGAGCATTGTTGTTCTATTTTGTCTGGCTGGAAAGATGCTGTCTGGCTCGGCTGATCAGGCCGCAGCGACGCCGGCTTGCGGTTCCGCGCTGTCCACGGTGACGCGATTGCGGCCCGTCTGCTTGGACTTGTAGAGATTGGCGTCGGCCCGCTCGATCAGGCTTTCCACCGATTCCCCGGCCGTGTGCTGCGACACGCCCATGGATACGGTGATGTGGCCCAGATCTTCATTGGTCGACTTGCGCAGCAGGCGCTTGGATTCGACCGTCGCACGGATCTTCTCGGCAATGCCGGTTGCCTCCGACAGAAGCGTTTTCGGCATGACGATCGCGTATTCCTCGCCGCCATAGCGCGCCACGATATGCGTGTCCTTGGCGAAGCGGGAGAGACATGCCGCCACGAAGCGGATGATCTGGTCGCCGGTCTGGTGGCCCCAAGTGTCGTTGAAGCGCTTGAAGTGGTCGATGTCGCAAAGAACGAGGCAGAAATCATCGCCCTGCAGGTCGGCATCGCGGCGCGCCTTGCGCATGGATTCGTCGAACCGCTTGCGATTGGCAAGGCCGGTGAGGGCGTCGGTCATCGCCTCTTCACGCACCTTTTCCAGATTGTTGCGCAGCTGGTTCACCTCTACGGAGGTTTCCTGCAGGCGGCGTTCCAGCTCGCGCGAGCGGCGCTGCATCCGGGCCGTGGCCGAGACGAGGCCTTCCACCATGCGCTTGAAGGTCACCGAATCGGTGGCATCGCCAAGCTGGCCGGACGCACCGGCAAGGGCTTCGCCATAAGCAGCCGTATCGCGCTCGGCAGCTTCCAGGGTCTTCACAACGGCGCCCAGCTCACGGCTCATCGCGCCGCCAGTGTCCAGAACAGCGTCCTGAATGCGTTTGAAGGTGAAGTGGCGATCGTAGAGCTCATCGCAGAGCTCGTCATCAATCGGGCCACCTTTGTCGATAGCGCCTTGAAGCGCCTCGGACAGTTCGGGGATCGAGTCAGAGACATAGGCGACCCATACAGCGTAGTTCTGCGGCGTGGGCGCAACTGAATGTTCTGCCATCATGTCCAGCGCGCGCCGCGCCAGATCAATGCCTTCATGCGTTTGCAAGCGACCGTTCACGTGTAATTCCCCGTTCTCCGCAGCCCGAATTCTTCAGACCAGTTCTCCCGTATGAAAGGAGGTTAGGCCCGTTTCGGAAAGATGCGGTAAACGCGGGAGGCGAATTTCGAATTATTTTCGATTTTCAGCCGAAAGCGGAGCGCAGAAGGAATTCAGGAACGTGATCGCCGAAGCCGGCAGCTTCGCCATCCTTCTGACGTTCCTTGGGTTTTTGTTCCTTTGCGCGTGCCGTGTCGTTGGCGGGCGCGGGCGCCTTTTCTTTGGCCTGGCCCGCATCGCCCTTCGAACGCGACCTTCCGCCGCGCCGCGAGCGGGACGGCTTGCTGGCCTCGTCCCCGATGGTTTCGGGCGCAGGGGTGCGAGCCTCGGCGGGAGCTGCTTCGCCAGTCGCTTCAGCAGAGGGTGCAGCCTTGCCGAGGTCCAGCGTTTCGGGTTCGCCGCCGATCAATTTAACCACATTGGCGAGTGATTTCTTGTCGTCCGACGTGACCAGGGTGACGGATTCGCCTGTTAGACCGGCCCGCCCCGTGCGTCCGATACGGTGCACATAGTCATCGGCATTGCGCGGAATGTCGAAATTGAAAACGTGGCTGACGGCCGGAATGTCGAGGCCGCGTGCCGCAACGTCGGAGGCGACGAGGATGCGAACCTCGCCGGACTTGAAGTCCTCCAGCGTCTTCATGCGCTGTACCTGAGCCAGATCGCCGTGGATCGGCGCCGCCGAGAAGCCATGGCGTTGCAGCGAGCGAGCGACGATGTCGACATCGCGCTTGCGGTTGCAGAAGACGATGCCGTTCTTCACGCCGTCACGGCGGATCGCCGCGCGCAGGGCTGCACGCTTGCCAGCAGGTGAACCGTTATCCACACGCACCAGATACTGCTTGATCGTGTCGGCGGTCTGCGCCGGGCGCGACACCTCGACCCGTTCCGGGTCTTTCAGGAAGGTGTTGACGATGCGCACGATCTCGTTGGGCATGGTCGCCGAGAAGAACAGCGTCTGGCGGCGAGGCGGTACCAGCGAGAAGATACGCTCGATATCGGGAATGAAGCCCATGTCCAGCATGCGGTCGGCTTCGTCGATGATCATAATCTCGATGCCCATGAGCATCAGGCCGCCGCGCTCGAAATGGTCGAGCAGGCGCCCGGGCGTCGCGATGAGAATATCCGCGCCCTTGTCGAGGATTTCCTTTTGCGGGGCAAAGGCGACGCCGCCGATCAGCAGCGCCATGGTCAGCTTGTGGTTCTTGGCATAGGTGCGCACGTTTTGCGCCACCTGGTCAGCCAGTTCGCGCGTCGGGCACAGGATGAGCGAGCGCGGCATACGCGCACGGGCGCGGCCCCGCGAGAGGCGTTCGATCAGCGGAAGGGTAAAGGAGGCTGTCTTGCCTGTACCCGTCTGGGCAATGCCCAGAACATCGCGTCCGGTGAGGGCCACCGGAATGGCACCGGCCTGGATCGGGGTGGGGCTGGTGTAGCCGGCATCCTTGATGGCTGCCAGCAGGTTCGGGCTCAAGCCCAGATCATCAAAAGTCATGCGCCTCATATCCGCCCCGGCCAGATGGCGAGGGGCGCGCTGTCGTACGGACGGAGGGGATGCGCGGATCGCATCCCGCTTGCGCGCTGCACAATAGGGTTACACCCCTAGCTGTCAACGCGTGCTAGCGCAGACGTGATGTATCTGCGCCGCACTGTGGCACACCGTCCATACTTCAGTGGGTGAGGCGCTCCCTAGTGCCGGTATCCGTACTGATAGTTCGCCACACGCTCCGCATAGCGCTCGGCCAGCCGGGACTGGCGGGAGTCCATCGACTGGTTTTCGCCCTCAATGATGACGGCCACAGGCGCGCTCATCACTTCGAGCGGATCACCATCCCAGATCACCACGTCTCCGGCATAGCCTTCGGCAAGGGCGCCGTAGGTATCCCCGACGCCATAGATTTCCGCTGGCGTGAGCGTGATCGCCCGGAAGGCATCTTCCCAGCTTGCACCGTGGGCGACGGCGTTGCCCGCATGCTGGGTGATCAGGCGCGGGTTGAAGTAGAGGTCGGCGCTGATCGTGGTATAGGCGGTCTGTACGCCTGCCGCGTGAAGGCGGGCAGGGGCATCGAGACGCGCGCCCAGCACGTCAAAGCTGACAGGAAGATTGCGCAGCGGGTCCATGATGACAGGGATGCCCGATGCCGCAATCTCGTCAGCGACCAGCCAGCCTTCTGCCACGCCCGCAAAGATGAAGCGGGCAGACGGGTGCTGCTGTGCAAACAGGATGGCGCGGCGAATGTCGGAGGCGCGTTCGACCTGCAGCACAATCGGGATTTCGCCGCGAATGGCCGACACCAGCGAGGCCGCGTCGAACCGGTTGATCGCGTCGCCCTCGTGGTGGGCCATGAAGCGTCCCGGATAGAAGCGGGCATCCTCGAAGGCGGCGCGCAGATACGCCCATGCGGCGTTGCGCGATCCGCCAGCGGTCGCGGCGCCCGATTGCGACAGGTCGACATAGAGGAAGGTGCGTGTGGAGAAGAGCGAATCTGGCTCGCCCGTGCTGTTTGCCAGCGCGCCGCGCCCGCCAATCACACCGCTGGCGGTGGACGGGAAGACGGCAAACCGGGTGATCCCGCGTCGGCGGCTGTCTGGAATATGTCCGCCTGACGGGTTGAAGCCGTCAGCGACATCAATCGCAGCCGTGAAACTCGCCGCCGGCGCAGCGACGTCCGAGGTGGAGCGCTCGCCGCCCACCTCGATTAGGCCGAGCTGGGTGTGCGGGTGGAAAATGCCGGGTGTTATCCAGCCGCCATTGGCGTCGATGATTTCAACGCCTTCGGGGATGGACACATTCGCGCCCGCAGCGGCGATGACGCCGTCACGGATGAGCACCGAGCCGTTCTCGACAATGCCGGCCTCGGCATTGGTCACGACCCGGCCATTGGTCACGGCGAGGGTCTGGGCAGAGGCGCTGCCAAGCGTGACAGTCGCCGCGATGGCCGCACAAAGAAGGGATTTCATCATCTTACAGCACTCCATCGCCGGGTTGGCCAAGCGTGAAATCGCGCACGGTGCGCCGTTCCGGATCGGCCCGGTCATAGACCAGTGCCCCGTCCAGATAGACGTGATCGGCAAGGGCGTAGGTGGACAACGGATGAGCTGACCAGAGCACCACATCGGCGCGCTTGCCGGCCTCGATCGAGCCCGTCTCGTCGAAAATGCCAAGCCCGCGTGCGGGGTTGGAGGTGAACCAGGAAATGGCCTCGCCATCACTGATCTCCAGCCCGAGGCGCCGCCCGGCGGCAAGGGCCTTGGCCACTTCCTGATTGAGGCGCTGGATGCCCAGCTGGTCATCGGAGTGGATCATGGCGCAGGCGCCCGCTTCGTGCAGGAGCGCAAGGTTCTCGTTGATGGAGTCGTAGGCTTCCATCTTGAACCCGCCCCAGTCAGCCCAGACAGCGGCGCAGACATCGTCTTCGGCCAGCAGATCGCCAACCTTGTAGGCCTCTACGGCGTGGTGGAAGGTCGTGACCTCGTAGCCGAACTCTTCGGCCATATCGAGCACCTGCACCATTTCATCGGCGCGGTAGCAGTGCATCTGGACGAGGATTTCACCCTCCAGAACGCCCATCAGCGTGTCGAGCTCGAGATTGCGGGTCGGCGGCGTTGCGTCCGCATCGCCTTCATCCCAGTAGCGGTTCCAGGCACGGCGGTATTCCACCGCGCGCTGCCAGGCCTCGCGATAACCGGCCATATTGCCCATGCGCGAGCCGGGCGCGCGGCCCTGACTGCCATAGACACGCTTGGGGTTCTCGCCGCAGGCCA
>NZ_JBQLZR010000086.1:0-1382 GCF_052168375.1 Glycocaulis sp. | reverse complement strand
CACCAGCTCCTGCGCGAGTTGACCATGAGTGACGATGACGAGGCCGATCATGAAATCCCGGAGCAGGATGGGCAGGAGTGCGGACGTTTATGACCGCTATGTAACCTTGCCTTGAAACTTTGTGAAAGGGGTCCTCTGGCAAAGAAGCCACAGGCGTGCCCCTCATGCCACGCCTGGCAGCCGGACAATGAAACGTGCGCCGGTTCGCGGCGCCTTGCGGTTCTCCGCATGGATCGTGCCGTCATGGGCCGTCACCACTTGCCGCGCGATGGCCAGGCCCAGCCCTGAATGGGTACCAAATGCCGCACCGGCAGGGCGCTGGGTGTAGAAGCGCTGGAAGACAGTCTCCAGCGCCTCGGGCGGAATACCCGGGCCCTCATCTTCCACGGTGACGACATACTGGTCGTGCCGCCCGGCATGCTCGCGCCGTATCGACACGGTGACAGTTCCCTGCGGCGGCGAGAAGGTCAGCGCATTGTCGATCAGATTGGTGAAGACCCGCCCCAGCGGCTCCTCGCGGGCGCTGATGAAGGCTTCGGCAAGCGATGTTTCGACGCGCAGCCGCTCCGAAGTGGTCCGCTCGCCATCGATATAGATGCGGGTGATGTTGCGAATCAGCCGCACCAGATCGACCGGCGCCACCTCGTCGCGCGCCAGCTCCGCATCGAGGCGCGACGCGTTGGAGATATCGGTGATCAGCCGGTCGAGCCGCTGCACATCTTTCTGGATGACCCCGACAAGGCGCTCGCGCGCCGCATCGTCCTTGGCCCTCACAAGGACTTCGGCGGCTGACCGGATCGATGTCAGCGGGTTCTTGATCTCGTGGGCGACATCAGCGGCGAAGCTCTCGATGGCATCGAGCCGGTCATAGAGGGCATCTGTCATCGCGCGGAACGCCTGTTCCAGATCACCGATCTCGTCGCGCCGGCGTGAAAAGTCCGGCAGGGGCACACGGCGTCCGCCCGCCAGCTGCACGCTGCGCGCAGCGTCGGAGAGGCGCTTCACCGGCCCGGCAATGCGCAAGGCCAGAAGACCGCCAAACGCCACGATGATGAGGGCCGCAAACCCGAGATAGGGCAGGATTGCCAACCGGTCGGCGGCAATCAGCGCGTCGTAATCGTAGGATTCGTATGTAACCGAGCCGACGATTGTCTGCACCGGCGCAATCGCCAGCGTGACCGAGACAACCCGCTCGCCATAGCGGCCCCGCCTGACCCCTGCGACTGCCTCGCCGGTCGACTGCGTGGCAGCAATCTCCTCGGCAAGCGAGCGTTCGCGCGCAGCCAGCTCGTCAGACGAGAGATAGAAACGGCCGATAAAGTCGCGAAGTCCGCGCCAGAGGCCGGTCAGAGCGCCGTCAATGTCCTGCTGGCCCGGCGGGG
>NZ_JBQLZR010000085.1:0-5949 GCF_052168375.1 Glycocaulis sp. | reverse complement strand
TCCAATGCCGCCGCCCAGCGCGACTATGTCAGCGCAAACTATACCCATGCCGGGCGGGCCATCCTGGACGCAGGCGTGAACGTGGTGGCCCAGATGGTTGCCGCAGGCCCCGATGGGCGCGTCAGCCTGTCGTGCAATCCGGACCTGTCACTGGACATGATCCCGGCCCTGCATGCGCGCCGCAAGACGGGTGAACCGGCTCTGATCCTTGGCGAAATCAACGCGAACCTGCCGTTTCTGGGTCAGGGCGCGGACGTGCCGGAAGACTGGTTTGACGGGCTTTATGATGCTGGGCGCTACACGCTTTTTGCGATACCGAGGGAAGCCGTGACGCCCGCCGCCCACGCTATCGGGCTTCATGCGAGCACGCTGGTGCGCGATGGCGGCACCTTGCAGACCGGTATCGGGGCGCTGTCCGATGCGGTCGCGGCAGCGCTGAAACTGCGCCATCAGGACAATGCGGCATGGCGCGACGTGACTGGGTCTCTGGGCTGCGACACGGGCCTGATGAAACGCTGCGGCGGATCAGAGCCCTTCGGACAAGGGCTTTACGGCTGCAGCGAGATGCTGACGCTGGGCCTTCTCGACCTTTTCGAGACGGGTATCCTTTCGCGCCGGGTCAGCGATGATGCGGACCGGCAAGCTGAGCTTCTGGCTGATCCGGCTAGCCTGAAAGACGATGAAGGCATTGCCCTGCATGCCGGCTTCTATGCCGGACCCGGCGCCCTTTATGAGCGCCTGCACGCTCTCGACGCGAAGGCTCGCGCCCGCATCGACATGACATCGGTCACCAGGGTCAACGAGCTGTACGGCCACGAGGAACTCGCTCGCCTGCAACGCCAGCACGCCCGCTTCATCAACACGGCAATGATGGTGAACGGGCGAGGCGCGGCCATTTCCGACACGCTGGCCGACGGGCGCGTCGTCAGCGGGGTTGGCGGCCAGTACAATTTTTCAGCCATGGCGCATGAACTGGACGATGCGCGCTCCATCATTCTTGTCAGGGCCACGCGCCAGAGCGGAGGCGAGACGCGCTCCAACATCGTGTGGACGGGCGGCGAGGTTACGGTGCCGCGCCACTTACGCGACATCGTCGTCACCGAATACGGCGCCGCCGACCTGCGTGGCAAGACCGACCGGGAAGTCGCAATAGCGCTGGCCACCATTGCCGACAGCCGGTTTCAGGACGCATTTCTGGCCGAGGCCAAGGCCGCCGGAAAGGTCGAGGCCGGCTACCAGCTTCCACAAGCCGCTCGGCAAAACACGCCCGAAGCGCTTTCCGCGAAATTGCAGCCATACATCACGTCGGGTGCCTTGCTGACCTGGCCCTTCGGGAGTGACCTGACCGATACCGAATACCGTCTGCGTCTGGCACTGGAATGGCTGGCGCCGCGCAGCAGCGGATGGCGCAACCAGGCAGGCCTGCTGGCTGCGGCCGTGTTCGCTGCGCCCGCAGCGAAAAAACACCGCGAAGCACTGGAGCGCATGGGCCTCACGAAACCCGGCAGCCTGTCCCGGCGGATCGAGCAGCGGCTGGTCCTTCTGGCCCTCGACAAGACATCTGCGCCCGCCTGACACGCTGCGCAGTCATCGCTTAACAGGGGCCACGCAAGCCTCTAGCATCAGAGCATCAGCCTTCGCCTATCCAGAGTGACAGGAAATCCGGCCATGTCCGACGCCTCCTACTATTACGACAAGGCCTTCATCGAGACGGCCCTGACCGCCAGCGAGGACGGACACCGCACGATCATTGGCGGCATGTGGGAAGAGCTGGGCGCGCTGCAGATCGAGTTCCTCGTCCGCTGCGGCCTGAAGCCCGAACACAGGCTGGTGGATATTGGCTGCGGCTCGTTCCGGGGCGGGGTGAAATTCATCGAGTATCTGCAACCGGGCCATTACTATGGCATCGACATTTCCAGCGAAATTCTCGAAGCGGGATACGAGAAGGAAATCGTCCAGCGCGGCCTGGCCCAGCGCTTTCCCCATGCCAACATGATCGAGACACAGGATTTCTCGATAAGCGGGTTCGGCGTCCGGTTTGACTACGCCATTGCCCAGTCCGTGTTCAGCCATCTGCCGATCCGCTATCTCCATGCCTGCCTGAAGAAAATACATGGCCGGATGAAGCCCGGCGGCCTTTTCTTTGCGACCTATTTCGACTGTCCGCCCTGGCATGATTTTGACACGCCGCTGACGCATGAGCGCGGCGGGGTAACGACCCATCCCGCGCAAGACCCCTACCATTATCGCGCCAGCGAGATGGTACGCGCCGCCCGCTCGGGCTGGGACGTTGAATGGATGGGTGACTGGGACCATCCCCGCAATCAGAAGATGGCAATCTTCCGCCGCCGATAGGGCCATGACACACGCCACGCCATCCTCCGCAATCTTGAACCGGGCCGGCAAGGGCGAGGCGGGGTTTACCCTTCTCGAAGCACTGGTGTGCCTGGCGATCACGTCTCTCGTCGCGGTGCTGGTGCTCGATTCGGTACGGCTTGCAGGTAGCGGTGCGGTGCGTATCGGCCGGTTCGTCAGCACCGGCATGAATGCGCGCATCGACATGACGGTCCTGCGCGAAGCGGTGGAGGCAACCCGCACCGAGCATGTCCAGACCGAGCGCGCGTTCGGCGGCGATGGCATGAGCTTTCGTGGCTACACCACCCGTTCGGCTTTGCCCGGCAGCGCGGCCTCCGCCTATTACACGCTCAGCCTTGAAGAATACGAAGACGGCCTCAGCCTCGTCTATCGCGAGGGTCTTGGCGAAGAGGGTGATG
Source organism: Glycocaulis sp. (assembly GCF_052168375.1). Lineage (NCBI taxonomy): Bacteria > Pseudomonadati > Pseudomonadota > Alphaproteobacteria > Maricaulales > Maricaulaceae > Glycocaulis > Glycocaulis sp. The sequence goes on along the minus strand of NZ_JBQLZR010000085.1, from coordinate 3,175 downwards.
ACCGCCTCTGGCGGGTGATGAGCTGGAGCGCGACCGACGGACGCTTCGAATACCGCAATCCGGATAATGGCGTGTGGGAGGAGAGCTGGCCGCCGCCTTCGCTGGCCGCCCGCTTCGAGCGGCAGGTGCAGAGCGTGGTGCCGCAATTGCCGACCCAGCAGGGCGAGCGCCTGATGCGCCCACCGCACTGCGCCTACCTGCCATCGGCCATCCGCCTGACCGTTGAGGCACCCGGCGGTGATTACGGCCTGATCCTCGCGCCGGCCTCGAACGCCTGCCCGCAGGCCCGCATCAGCGATATCCTGCAATGAGGAGGATACCCGCCCCGGAAACAGCAGGCCTTCGCCGCGCCTTTCGCGCCCGGTCGGCCTATGTCTTCCCGCTGGTGCTGGCCGCGATCGTGCTGATTGCGCTGGTGACGACGCTTGCTTCCACGCAGGTGCGCCAGGGCAATGAACAGGCCATCGCCATTGCCAGCCGCATCGAGGCCGACCGCGCCTTTCACTCCGCCGAGCAGACACTGCTCTACCACACGCTGACATCGCCTGCGGGGCGTCTGGGCATTGAGGTGGGTGCTGCGCGCGACATGGCGGGCGAGGTGATCATCACGTCCGATGATCCTGACCGGGAAAGCCTTGTCCGGGCCAATGGCGAGGCGCTCGCGACCGCCCGTGAGGATGTCTTTATCCGCTTCATGGACCAGCAGGCCTTCATCAGCCTGTCCGCCATCGAACCGGTTTATCTGGAGCCGCGCTATGACGTGCTCTCGATCGAGCGCGACTTGCACCGCACCGTCTACGCCCAGATTGGCGATTTCCAGGATGAGGAAGGCCTAAGCCGCATCGGCGGTGCCGAGGCAGAAGACTATCCGCAGGCCGGGCTGCCGCCTGACCGGGTTATCGTTTCGCCGGTAGAGGTGTGTGTGCCGCCGGTGATGGCCGAACTGGAAATCTGCCAGGATGAAGGCCGTCTGCTCCTGCTGACCGAGCCGCGCGATGCGACGCATCTGAACGCGCTGCTGGCTTCACCCTTCATGATGGCGGCAATGGCCGAGCGCGGCGAAGCTCTGGGACGGCGTGTCTGGGATGAAAGCGAGGCGCGCCCGCAATCCTTCCTCGACCTCGGCTGGCCCGAGTTTGACAACCTCGTCGATGTCTTTCACTTCCCTTCCCCGCCGACGACCCATTTCGTAGCACTGACCCATGACCGGGAGGCGCAACGGGTACGGCGGACGGCATTTGAATTGACGCCCGGCACTGAGGGCAGGCCCTATGTTATACGATCAAGATACCGTATAGGGGGTGACTACGTTCGTGATGCGCTCAAGGTACCCGATGGCGAGACTTCAAGGCGGCTTCCTGAGCCCGGTTAGCTCTGTCGTGTATGCGGACGCCCGGACGAAACGCGGTGGCAACGCGGCGGACCGGTTCATACGCGGCGAACGCGTCGTGCTCAGCCGCGCCCTGACCCATTTCGAGCTGGTCACCCGCCCTCCTGGCAGCATCAATCCCCGCACAATCCAGGCCGCGCGCATGGCCGCGCAGGCGCGCACGCCGTTTCGCGATGCAGACATCTATCTGGTTTGGGGCGCGCGCCATGTCGGGGTGTGGAGCTGGCCGAAATCCAGCCTGGAGAGCCTCGGCAAGGGCGAGTTTCACGCGGTGCCGGAAACAGTACTGCACGCGCCTGCCGACGGGCTGGCCTTGCGAGCCTGCATGGAAGGTTTTGAAGGCCAGCTCTGGCAGGATGGTGAACTGACCGCGAGCCGCTGGTGGCCCTATCAGCCGGGCGCCGATGAATGGGCGGCCTTCGTGCGCGGCCTTAAGGGCGATCACGTGGTCGCGGTACCGACCCCTGAAAGACCGGCGCTGAACGCGCCCGCCCAGCCCTTGAGCTACCGCGTGCTGGACATGGTCCGGCGCCCGTCGCTGAAAGACATTGCCGCATTGGCGGTGGTCCTTCTGGCCGTTCCCCTGCTCTATCTCGGCGGACAGGCGATCAGCCTTCAGACTTTCATCATGCAGGCCAATGGCGAGATGGCGAGCCTGCAGAATGTCACCGGCGACGTGGTCGAAGCCCGCACCCAGGCCCGCTACAGCGCTACCCAGCTGACCGTCTATGACGAAATACTGACGCGCACCCATCCGATGGAAATCCTTGCCGTCTTTGCCGAGGCGGCAGAAGAGGCCGGTACGCAGCTGGAAAGCGCGAACATTACCGGGCGGCGTCTGGAAATGGTGTTGCAGGCCAGCGAGGACCTGACGCCTGCAAGCCTGGTCGAGCTTCTGGAGAACCATCCCAGCCTCTCCGGCGTGAGATTTGCACCGCTGGGCCAAGCCAATCTCTGGCGTGTCGAAGCTGATGTCGAAGGGCCCGAACAGTGAGCCTGATTGCCCGTACCCGGCAGTACCGGGACCAGATTGCCGCGCAGATGACGCCGCGCGCCTGGGCAGGCGCGGCGATCCTTAGCGGCCTCCTGCTGATTGCTGCGATTGCCAGCCTTTCCGATCATGTGGCCGCGCAGCGCGACACGGCGCGCCAGCTTGAGCGGGAGCTGCGCGTCTTCCGGGCTTTGGCTGCCGAGAGCAACTGGGCAGACCGCGCAGCCGAACTCGCCGCCGATCTTGATGTGGCCCAAGCCCCGTTCTGGCAGGGCCGAACGGCAGGGATCGTCTCTGCCCAGTTGCAAGGCGAGATGACCCGGCTGGCAAGCGAGGCAGGTATCAGCCGCGTCAATGTCGAGGTGCGCCCCGATCCCCTGCCTCTGGGCGATGAAGCGGTCTATTTCGAGCTGCGGCTGAGCGGTGAGGACCGGGACGGGCAATTCCTTGCCCTGTTCAACAATCTTGCCAGCTACCCCAATCTCATCGTGCCGGCTGGCGTGGAGTGGCAGCGCGCCAATGGTCTCATCCGCATGCAACTGATTGCCCCTGCCGTGATCGGTGCCCCTGAGGAGGCCGCGCCATGACATCGGCTTTCCGTCTGGTCCTCGCAGGTATTGCGGCGGCTCTCGCCTTCATGGCGGGGCTTGCCGGCGTCAGTGCCGGTGCAGGTCAGGACTCGCGCGAGGGCGCGGGCGTTGTGGCCGCCTTTAATGCCCCCGATCCATCAGATGTGCGCGGCTTTGTCAGCCGCATCTTCGCCGCCCGCCTCTTTCCCGATGCAGACATCACGC